>CAMOWH010000036.1:0-20817 GCA_946628315.1 uncultured Prevotella sp. | reverse complement strand
TTTAGTTTTTTATGTAAAGAGCCTCGCTGTGAAGCGAGGCTCTTTCTGTTTTTTTCTTTTTCTCATCGATGTTTCGATGCTTCGAAACTTCGAAATAACGAAAATAACGAAATGACGAGACTTCGAAATAACGACGAGTTGCAGTCTCGCCGTGGTTTACTGGTTCAGCAGATAGCGTTCGGCCTCGATGGCGGCCTGACAGCCGGTACCTGCTGCGCTGATGGCCTGACGGTAGGTGGGGTCAGCACAGTCGCCTGCCACGAAGATGCCGGGCAGCTTGGTGCGTGGGGTGCCGTCAATCTTCTTAAGATAGCCAACCTCGTCAGTGTCCAGCCATTCCTTGAAGATGTCGGTGTTGGGCTTGTGGCCGATGGCCAGGAAGAAACCGTCAATCTGGATGTCTACCAGCTCTTCGTCAGGCTCGCCCTTGCGTTTGACTAAGTGAGCTCCCTCGACGCCGTTCTCGCCGAAGAGTCCCAGCGTGTTGTGCTCGAACAGGATTTCGATGTTCTCACGCTCCATGACGCGCTGCTGCATGACCTTGGAGGCGCGCAGGAAGGGCTTGCGGACAATGAGGTACACCTTCTTGGCCAGTCCTGACAGGTAGAGGGCATCCTCGCACGCGGTGTCGCCGCCGCCGACTACGGCCACGGTTTTCTTGCGGTAGAAGAATCCGTCGCAGGTGGCGCAGGCTGAAACACCCTGTCCGTTGTACTTGCGCTCGTCGTCAAGGCCCAGATACTTGGCTGAGGCTCCGGTGGCTATGATGACGGTGTCGGCCTCCAGTTCCGTGCCGTCCTCGGCCCAGAGCTTGTAGGGGCGCTGTGAGAAGTCTACGCGGCTGATGCTGCCGTCGCGGATGTCCGTACCGAAGCGTTCTGCCTGTTCGCGCAGGTCCATCATCATCTGGTTGCCGTCCACGCCTTGGGGGTAGCCGGGAAAGTTCTCTACTTCGGTGGTTTGTGTCAGCTGTCCGCCTGGCTGCAACCCGCTATACTCCACGGGGTTCAGGTTGGCGCGGCTGGCATAGATGGCGGCGGTGTACCCTGCTGGGCCGCTGCCTATTATCAAGCATTTTACGTGTTCCATCGTATATTAATATGAGAGGGTGCTCAAAATATTTTAATCTTTTGAAACACCCTCGTGTTGTTTTATTTTGCTAATTCTTCTTTAATCTGGGCTTCGATGACCTCAATCTTGGTGGTGGGCTCGAAGCGGGCTACAACCTGTCCCTTCTTGTTGATGAGGAACTTGGTGAAGTTCCACTTGATGTCGGGCTTCTGCTTGTAGTCAGGGTCTGCCTTGCTGAGCATGTCGTCCAGGATGGCTGTCAGGTTGTGCTCGGGGTCCCAGCCGGCGAAGCCTTTCTGCTCCTGCAGGAACTTGTACAGGGGGTCTGCGTCCTCGCCGTTGACCTTGATTTTCTTGAATCGGGGGAACTCGGTGCCGAAGTTCAGCTTGCAGAACTCGTGGATGCTCTCATCGGTGCCGGGAGCCTGCTGTCCGAACTGGTTGCAGGGGAAGTCGAGAATCTCGAAGCCCTGGCTGTGATATTGTTTGTAAAGAGCCTCCAGCTCGTCGTACTGTGGGGTGAAGCCGCACTTGGTGGCTGTGTTGACAATCAGCAGCACTTCGTTGGCATACTCTTTCAGCGATACATCTTTACCTTTTCTGTCTTTGACAGAGAAATCATAAACGGTTTTCATTTGCTTTTTTAAAATTAGTGTTATAACATTGTTTTCGTTGGCCCAAAGTTACGAAAAATCCCTGTGACCGCCAAATGTTTTAGGATTTTTTTGTGTGTAGACAAATTATTTTAGGCCCCATTCGCTGGGCGTCATTTTGCTCTCTACCATGTCCTCGATGTCGTCGGGCAGGTTGCAGAAGAAGTCGATGCCCGTCAGCTCCTCCAAGCGGTCAACCTTTATTGCATAACCCCTAAGGGGATCTCTTGAGTGATCTTCGTCTAAATGTGGCATCCAGAAAGCAATGGCATTGATGTCGTTGAATGACTTTCTGAGAAGCGCAACAAAGAAGTATTTGGGGACGATATGGTTGCCAATGGTGTAGTTGATGATGTGATCAGCACGGTCAATGGTTCCACCCTTGCAGATGTACAGTGTGTCGCAAGTTTTGCCCCATGTGCGGACTTGCTTTTCCAATTCAAGCCAGATCTTTTCATTGAAATTTCCTACTTGGGGCATGATGTTGGTCATGTAGAAGGTCTGGTAGTTGGCTTCTTTGTCGTAGATGCGGTCTTGCGAGGCGCAGATATGCCCCTTCTGATAGTAACTATTGGTTTCTGGATAGTAGCTTTTGCTCAATTCGCTGTACGTTGCCTGTTGTTCGTTTTCGGGAACAAGTGGGTCATATGCCCAAGGGTCTTCTGCAGGACGGCTGTACCTTTCCTGTCTATTAGTGGCATCCATACGCCAGCAGACCCATCTTGTTGCTCTTTTCTGGTGGTCCCACTCCAATGCGTAGTTCATTCCGTAGGTGACTGTGGAGTGGATGATGGTTTCACTGTTACCTCCCTGCAATTTGGGAAATTCGTAGCGCGTCTGAGCCTCGAGAGGGCCTATCAGGTTGCGGTTGTTGTTGACAACGGTGTTGCCGGACTTCTGCGTGTTGTGCTGGACGATGATGTCGTCACCGTCGCCGCCGCAGGCTGCAAGGGTCAGAAGTACGGTCAGAAGGGGAAGCAATTTCTTAGTTTTCATTTGTTGGTGTTTTGGAGTGTCGTTTTGGGATTTTTAGCTGATAAAGGCGCGGTCATAGGCATATGCAACTACCTAAGAACGCGCCTAAATGTCTTTTCGGGCGTGAAATCTATTTATTTCTTCGCAGCCTTACCGTAGCGGCTCATGAACTTATCAACACGGCCAGCGGTGTCGACGAGCTTGCTCTTACCGGTGTAGAAGGGGTGAGAAGTGCTCGAGATTTCAATCTTTACCACAGGGTAAGTTTCGCCTTCGAATTCTACGGTGTCATTCGTCTTGGCGGTAGAACGCGAAAGGAACATATCGCCGTTGGACATGTCCTTGAACACGACGGGGCGATAGTTTTCTGGATGAATACCTTTTTTCATTTTTACTTGTTATTATTTAATTGTTATTTGTCGTTGTGCATAAAAGCGGCTGCAAAGGTACGACATTTTTTCGGATTGGCCAAATTTTCCGTGGATTATTTTTGCAACTTAAAAGATGTTAGTGATGTTAGTGATGTATCGTGCTTATTGCATATTTTCTGGAGTGCATTAGAAAATTTTCTGGAGTGCGTTCAAAAAATATTTAGAGTGCACTCCAAAAAATATTCCACGGCCTGGAACAAACAATACTCGGCACTTATTCTGCAATAAGGGACGCTTATCTGTGAATACTCGGCGCTTATTGTTACGGGGATGCCTGTTGTCACTCACGCAGACGTCATCTACGAGTTGTGCGGATAATCCCTATAGGGGTATAGAAGGCATCTGCGTGACTGATGGAACCTATCTGCATCAGTGATAAAAGGCATTCCTTCAGTTTGAGGATGAATACTTCCAGTCACTACCATTAATACTTCTGGTTGCTACCATTAATGCTAACAATCGCTACCATTAAATCTTGCAACTGCTGGCATTAATGGTAATTTAGGTGACGGATGGTGTAAGAAGGTGCCGGATAAAAAAACTATCTTACACCCGTATATAATTGTTTTATAGGCAATTGCAACGCTCGGTAGTGCTTGTAGTAGGATAAAGACTTGTTTTTACATATAAGAGGATTTCATAGCGAGGATAACAGGAAAGCATCTTTCCACGTCTCCTTGGCGTTCGTGGGTCTCACTGGCTTTTTTATTTCTACTGAAAATATGATAACGTGGGCAAAGATAATACTTTTATTTGATACCGGCAAACAAAAATAATTCGGGAACAGTACATTCCCGCCTCCCAAACCAATTAGGTATAAGAATGCGAAGCCACACTTATACCTTTAGGTGTAAGAAGGTGCCAGAAGGCTGCGGAACCGCCGTATGCGGAACCGCTTGTACGGTGGTGTGAGAGGACAAGTGAACACGAAAAGAGGTGAACACCTCTGATTAGTGTTCACCTCCTACTCGATTCACAAACTCCAAGTCGCTTCTGCCACATAGTTTTTGTTATTATAGCGATAGGTGAAACGGATGACAGGAGTTGTCAGACCACCTGCACCTACAGTAACAGTATAGCCCTTGGCTTCGCCTGCAGCCACCTCTACCTCGCTGCTCAACATGTTGTTGCCTTCGGAACCTGTTGCTGCATCACCCAACTGAATCTTTGTCAAGGTCACAGCCTCAGAGCTGCCATTACTAAAACGCACATTCAGCTGACTACCCGACTGTATCTTGCCATTGATGGAACTATAAGCACCACCCAAGAACGACGCCTTTACCTTATCTGTTACCAAATGGTCTTGAGAATGGTCAGTTGGAGTGCCGCTACTGGCATTAGGATTGGAAGTTACAGGACGAATGGAAAAACCAAAATATATACCATTTACAGAAATACTAAAAGAGCCATTGTCTTTATGGAGGTATGATGCATAACTCGCTCCTTCTTTGGAAGTTGACGTCCAATAATTTAACCATCGATTTTCATCTCTGGCATCAGGGCCAGCCGCAGGCAAAAAAATAGAGTTTCCATTTGTACCTGTCACTTTATAGCCATTGATACCTGAAACCTGTGTCCACTCCCAAGTACACTTATTGACCAATTCCTGCATTTCATCTTTAGTAGGCATTCGCCAATCACTGCCAAGATTTACCATAGCTGCATCATATTGCGTTCCACTTATGTCACTACCTATGTCAATAAACTGGAAGGTATTTGCATTGTAATAGGAATAATTCTCCTTCGTGTAGCTACTTTTTGGCTTCGTCTCGCCCCAGGCATAATAGTCACCATATTCTTCTGGTTTTTCAGCTCCAAGGTTACAAGAAGCCCAATATACTGACAGTCCTAAATCTACAACCTGACCAGCTGACAATGTTGGATCTGATGCTTTCGCTGAAAAATCAACGTAGTCTACATTACTGGATGGATACTCGATAATCTGACCATTCTTAAAATGTACGTTAACCGTTTGTGCAGAAAGATTGGCAGCAAAGGCAACTGAGATTATTGACAATATAACTTTTTTCATTTTCTTGTGATTTTAATTGTTTGTTGATTTGTTTTGATAATAGAAATGCCAGAGGGCAGTGAAGAGATAGGAATGACTAGTGAACCATCAGACTCAACATAGTGTGTGCCCATCAAGTTGCCGCCTACAGAGTAGACTCGGACCGCTTCTCCAGCACCAAAGCCATTAAGTCTTACGAAACCTGCCTCAACTTTGATGTCACCTTGTTGAGACCTCAGTTCCTCAATTCCTGTTACATTCTCTACTTCACCAGTCGTTACTTTTGCTAACTCCGATGGTGTATACTCTACTTTCACTCCATCTGCAGTCAGCGTGATGGTTTGACCATCGAACACAAACTTTGGATTGTCAGCCAACCTGTACTCTACCTTCTGACCATTGGCTAACTCCACAATAATGCCTGGCACTTTATCCTGTGCATAACTGTATAAGCCTCCCAAAGCCAGAAGTCCTAATACCAATAAACTTCTAATTTTCATTCAAATTGGTTATAACTACGCCCTGCGACTCCCTATCAAAGCAAGTTAGAAAATGATGTTCGCTGATATACAAAAGAAGCGTGGGAATCTACCTGTTACTCGTCCCACGGATAGAGGCTCTGGCATCGCCCAAATAGTCAGAACGAGCAACGCCGAAGCCCACGCCAGTATGTATATAGATACCACAATCGTATGCAGCCAATAATGGCTTGCATACTACAAGAGGCATGAATACTACATACCCATGAGCGTCATTGTTGCTTTGTCTCTTGACAAGTAGTTTGGAACTGCCAGATTCCGAAAGGTCAAGCACAAAGCGCAGATAACGCTTTTCCTATATATAGGTCCCCACTCCTCGTCAGACCCGCCCACAGGCAGGGCTTCGGTATGGGAACAATTGCAAAAGTACAAAAAGTTTCTGAAATACACAAAGAAAGCGGAAAGTTTTTAAGCACGAATCTGTTATAATTCGCGAATTGAAGTTGAATCTGATAATTGAGAAAGTACTGTTAGATTAACATTATCAAACCTACAGACATTTCCACCCCTTATTGGCACTTGCAAGGAGATGGATTTTGGTATCTAGTTAATGGCTCAGGGTTAAGGGTTATATCCAACCGTTCATAAAAACTCACTTGTCGTTATAGTGCTCCTCAGCCTGTACAATCAGAACCGTAACACGGTCGTCGTAAATGTCGTAGATGATGCGGTCGTGAGTGGTAATGTGGCGTGAATAAGTTACATCATTGCCGCCAATGAGTGCTTCAGGGTGTCCTAATCCTGTACGGGGATGTTGCATGATGTCCATCAGGATCTTGGTTGCCTTCTTGAAGAGATTCGGATTGGATTTCTTCCACTTGCGTAGAGTCTTGTCTGCCTCTTTGGAATACTCAATCGTGTAGATCATAGGCTGTCGAAATAGCGTTGCATCTCTTCAGGGGTGCTGCAGGAAATGGTTTCGCCGTTGGCATACTCGCGGCGGGCCTTGCTGATGGAACGGCGCATGGCGGGTGTGATGGTGTTGTCGTCGCTGATGGTGGCTACACGAACCGATGCCACACCACGTATCAACTTCAGAGCCTTTTTGATGTCGGCTATGAGCGCGTTGTCTTCCAGCGTGATAATCATCTGTGAGGGCTTGGAAATAGAGGTTGCTGTTGCCATGTCGTTATTCTTTTATGAGTTTCACGCAGCAAAGATACAACAAAAATGTGAGAAAGCAAATAAAACGATGATAAAAGTTTTTGAAAGAGTTGGATTTGACGGAAGACAGCGGATGGTAGGCGCGGCCATATTCGTCGAGGGCTTCGCTCAGCATAGTGAACTCTGCTTTCTCCTTGTCGCAGAGAAGTTTCATGTCGCCTAATTCGGTGCCCCTGGCAATTAGACGCTCTACACGGGTCTCGTAGTCCTGGTATTCCTTTTCGTCCTTGATGCTCATATTCTAAAAGTTTTCAATTCTTTCAGGGAAGAGAATCTTCATATTGACTTCTTTTTTGCAAAAGTACGATAATTATTCGGAACTGCCAAAGAATTTCCTCAATTTCTTCATATATCCGTGAACTCTTCCGTATAGTTGAAAGTCACCATATCGTATTAGACCTCAGCTCTCAGTTCTTCAACAAGCGCGTCGAGGACAGTAATGGCTTCGGCAAGTGATACACAAACACAGGCGGCAACTCCTGAGAGCCGCCGCCTGCGATAAAGGGGAATAGAGTGGGGGGATGTTAGTTCGCGTAGGTAATGGTGATGCCGGTAATACGGAACTGGGTTCCACCGGAGTTACCGCTTTCTAACCAGTTGACCACTTTGAGAGAACTGTTGTTGACATTAGAGAACGTAACGCTGGCACTGTCCTTAGTTGGCGTGATCTTGTTGCTGCCAGCCTCGCCGTACATCTCGTCGTTGCCTTTATAAGCTGTTCCGTTATAGGTGTCGTAGTCAAGTACGACCTTGGCAATCTTCTTGCTTCCGGCATTGATGGTGATGGCATTGCGAGCATAGATACGGATAATCTTGGTGTTCTCGTGGTAGATGGGAGCAGACTTTCCGTCTTCCTGTGAAACGGACAGGGTTGTTCCGTCACTCAATTTGATTGCTGCAATGTTACTGCAATCCAGATCTCCAAAGGCAGCCTTGATTTCGCCACCGCCCGCGTTGCCGCCGCCCGAAGCCTTGGTGATGGTTACGATTTCGCTTGACTGGTTGATTTCTGGTGTTACTTTGCCATTCTTGACATACTTCTTCAGTTTGCCCTTGATGACTACTTGGTCACCCACGGACAGATCTTCCTTTGCAGCGAATTCGGCGCCGTTCAGTCCCTTGCCGCTGTAGACCTGCAGTTCGTTTGTTGTCTTGCCGTCGTCAGAGATGTAGTAGGTAATGCTCTTGTAGTTTGAGTTGTAGCTTGTCACCTGCGAGATGGTTCCCTTGACGTATGCATCAGCAGTCTCGCCACCGTCAGCCAGTGCGTTGATAATTTCCAAAGCCTTGACTACAGTGAGGGGAGCGTCCTTAGTGCCAAGGCCGCTGTCGCTGCCGCCACCGGATGCCTTGACAATAGTGACGATTTCGCTTGACTGGTTGATTTCTGGTGTTACGTTGCCATTCTTGACATACTTCTTCAGTTTGCCCTTGATGACTACTTGGTCACCCACGGACAGATCTTCCTTTGCAGCGAATTCGGCGCCGTTCAGTCCCTTGCCGCTGTAGACCTGCAGTTCGTTTGTTGTCTTGCCGTCGTCAGAGATGTAGTAGGTAATGCTCTTGTAGTTTGAGTTGTAGCTTGTCACCTGCGAGATGGTTCCCTTGACGTATGCATCAGCAGTCTCGCCACCATCTGCCAGTGCGTTGATAATCTCCAGTGCCTTTGCTACAGTGAGTGGAGCGTCCTTAGTGCCGAGGTTGCTGTCGCCGCCTCCTGAGCCCTTGGTGAGCTTGACGATGTAGTTGCCCTGGGCAACCTCAGGAGTGGTGTTGCCGTCTTTCACATACTTGGTCAGCTTACCCAAAACCACAACCTCGTCGCCTACGTTGATCTGGCCTGCCTCAGTGAAGTCGGTGTTGTCAACGTTCTTGCCGCGGAAGACTGTCAGTTCGTTGGTGCCGTCAGAGATGATGTAGTCGATGTTCTTGTACTTGGCAATATCGGTGTCGGCGGTCTTGATTTTTGTAATCTTACCGGTGACATAGGCATCCTGTTCGGTAGTACCGTTGTCAGCCAGTGCCTTGATGGTCTCAAGAGCCTGGGCAACAGTGAGGGGAGCATCCTTGGTACCGAGCGTTGTTGCAGGAGTAGTGCCGCCGCCCTTGTTGCCGTTGACGGAGTAGACGTAGGCAGCGCCCTGAACGGTCTCAGGCGTGTTGCCCTTGTAGTTGGTCACCTTGCCGCAGACGACCACCATGTCGCCCTGCTTGATGAAACTCTCGTCGGTTACCTTCTGGTTGCCCAGACCGGCAGCACGATAGACGGTGAACTTGTTGGCGGTGCCGTCAGCGTTGTCAGACATGGTGAAGGTAGCGTTGCCGAAACTGGCTGAGATGTCGGTCAACTCGACGGCATAGCCCTTGATGTAGACCTCCTTGGGTGAAGGAGTGTCGGAACCCAGGCCTGAGATGTACTCCAGCACGGCTGCCACGTTGTAGGGGTCAGCCTCAGTACCAGTACCAGAGGGTTCGATGACCACAACGTCGCCTGAGGCTGGCTTGACGATGTCCCCAAAGGGAGAGGGCACGTCCGCACAGCTGGTGAATGTGAAGGCCGCTACGGCCAGCGCAATCAGATAATTTGCTATTCTTTTCATAATATTCTTGTTTTTATTCGTTTTTCGTTATTGAGATTACTTTGTCTTGCCGTTCAGCGATGTGATGTAACTGCCTTGTGCAAACTGTGGGGTGTTGCCCTTGTAGTTGACCACCTTTCCGTAGACGATGACCTCGTCGCCCTCTTTGATGATGGTGGCACCCTCGTTGAACTTCTTGCCGCCCAAGCCGTAGCCGCGATAAATCTGGAAACTGCCTGTGGAGCCGTCCTTCTGGTCGGAGATGAGGTAGGTGGCATTGCCGAAATTGCCTGAGGTATCGATGTCGCTCACCTTGACAATGTAGCCCTTGGCATAGACCTCTGACGACTGGACGTCATTGGCCAGTCCCTTGGTGAAGGCTGTGACGGCTGCTACGTTGTAGGGGTCAGCCAGCGTACCCTTGCCCTGCGGTGTTGCCACGGGGGCAGGTTCGGTGCTGGAAGCCACGATGTCATTCTCCGTACGCATCAGAATCTGCCATACGTCGTTGTAGCGGGTTGCCACGCCCGTGATGTCCACGCGGCCTGTAGGCATAGCCTTGTTGGCAAACTTGGCGTATGTGCTGGTGCGCAGCACAACATTGCTCAGTCCGTTGATGTTGCGGTTGGCACAGTTGGCGGTCAGGCTGACACTGCCGTCAGAGGGTGCGAACACCGCTGTTCCGTTAGCCTCGCTCAGCTCAACACCCTTCAGGGTGACGAGGCTGCCGCAATACTGGGCAATGTCCAGGTTGTTCAGGTTCCACTTGCACTCGATGGGGCCTACAAAGAGCTGGTCAGCCAGCCCGTCGCTCTTAGCCAGCAGGCGGTAGTGCTGCTGCCACTCGTAGCGGCGCATGCGACCCACTTGCGGTGTGGCGTCCTCCTTGTTGGGATTGGTGTAGGTAGTGCCAATCTGGGGCTGCTTTCCGTTGCCGCCGACATAGAGTCCTTCCAGCTCGACGAGCACAGCCTGCCCGCCGGCAAAGGGTCCGTAGAGTCCACCCTGTTCGATGCAGATGGCTATGGCGCCGGTGTTGTCCTGCAGGTAAAGCGCGTTGTAGATGTTGCCACCCTCGTCGTTGCCCGTGATGATGCCCTTGATCTGCATGGGCTGTTTCACCTGCTTCAGCGAGTTGTTGTTAATCTCGTTGCTGAAGAGAGACTTCAGCTCGGCAATGGTCTTCAGGTTGGTCGCCTGTATATACTTGTTGCCGTAGGCTTCTGCTCCGGCCTCTGGGTTGTCAGGAGCACTCCATTCTAAGTTCTCACACGATGTAGCAAGTCCGAGGGCTGCCAGTGCGAAGAGAATATATTTCTTGGTCTTCATAATCGTCTGCATGTTTTAGAATTTATAAGCAATGTTCAGCATACCGTTGATACCGTAGGCATAGTACTTCTTCGGGTTGCGGTCAAACTTGTAGACGCGGGCGTTGCCCACCTCGCCGGTAGTCGAGTTTACCGAATAGTTGCTGCGGCTCTGCTCGTATCCGCCCGTTACCATCTTGCGGTTGTTCAGCACGTTGGTCAGCATGAGGTTGATGCTGAGCGAACCCTTCTTCAGCCAGATGCTCTTACCGATGCTCAGGTCGAGCATGAAGCCGCCCTTGCCCTTCTCCTGAGCAATGGCGTCAGAGAGCAGCACCTTGTCGCCGGCCTCGTTGGTGGTGAAGACCTGTTCGGAGGCTATGCCGCTGTTCAGGTATGACTTCTGGCGGTTCTCCAGTGTCGAGCCGTAGCGGTAAGAGGGAGAATAGCTGAGGTATATGCGGTCGTAGTAGTTGCCCATGACGTCGATGTACCAGCCCTTAGAGTGGTAGCTCAGCGTCAGGTTGTAAGCTGACAGCGGTGTACCGGCCTCGCGCATGTTCTTATTATATACTATATCACCGTAGTACTTGCCCTCCGTCGAGTTCATGTATACGACGTCGGCATTGTTGGTGTTCTTGGCTTCGCTGATGGTTCCCAGTGTCTTGATGCTGAAGGCTGAGTTGATCTTGAAGTTCAAGCCCCACTCCAGACCGTAGTATTCCTTCTTCATGCCCGTCATGGAGACGTACGAGAACGAGGCAATGTCGTCGTAGAAGAAACACTGCCACTCGCTGGCGTCCTTGATGGTGCTGTAGTAGCCGTTGATGTTGGCCTTCATCCAGGAAGTCTCAAACTGATAGCCCACTTCCGAGCTGAACAACTTCTCGTTCTTCAGGTTGTGTACGAAGTCGTTGGAGACCTCGGGAGAGACGAAAGCAGCCTGTGCCTGAGGGGCTTTCAGCTCGTAGCCGGCACCCAGCTGGATGGTGTTGCCGGCACCCAGATAGTAGGTCAGGCCGGCTTTGCCGCCGCCTTCGAGGAACTTAGCCGTACCACTCTTGCCGTAGGACGACATGCCCAGAGCCTCGGCAACACCGTTGCGCATCTTTCCGTCGCGCTGCATGGTGACACCACCGATGCGTCCTGCCACGAAGGCTGCCAGCGCGTTCTTCTTGTATTGCAGCGAGGTCCATGCCTGTGCCTTGCGCACCAGCAGGTTGTAGTCGTAACCGAAGCGGTCACCCACTTTCACGACAGCGTTGGGATTGTTCAGGTCATACTGTACGCGCATGTCCGTCGAGGGATAGTTGCCCAGTGCATAGGTATTGATGTTGTGGAACACGTTGGCACCCAGCAGGTCCTCCATCGTCTGATAGTGCATACCCTTGTTGGTAGCCAGCTGCAGACCCACGTTCCAGTTGGTGTGCTTGTTCAGCTCCGTCTTCAGTGTCGAAGCCAGCGTCAGGTTCAGGTTGTTGTTGTTCTTGGCCTGAACGTAGTACATCGCGTCGCGTCCGGAG
The DNA here is from genome assembly GCA_946628315.1 of uncultured Prevotella sp. GTDB lineage: Bacteria > Bacteroidota > Bacteroidia > Bacteroidales > Bacteroidaceae > Prevotella. The sequence continues at coordinate 8,564 of CAMOWH010000036.1, read as the reverse complement.
GCGTTACCCATCTGGTTGGCGTAGTACAGACGGTCCCAGTTAATCTGGCGTGCCTCCTCGCTACCCATCAGGTAGGTGCGTGCACGATAGAAGTCGTTATAGCCTGACAGCGTGCGGCCGGCTTCATCCTCAGGATACCATACGTCATAGTAGCTCGACGGCAGGTTCTTCCAGTAGTCGGGCTGTGGGTTCTCGCTGTTGTTGTAGTTCAGCTTGGTGCTCTTATACATCGAGTAGCGTCCTGTCAGCGTGGTGGTCAGCTTGGAACGGTCGTTGATGTTCCAGTCCCACGTCAAGAGCACCGTTGGTGCATAGTCGCTGATGACGCGCGAGTTGCGCTTCTTGCCGTTCTGGTAGCCCCAGTAGGGGTTGTATAAGTAGTCGTTGGCCAGCCAGTAGCTCTCGTCTGTGGCAGCACCCTGTCCGGCACGCTCAGTGGGATTACCCCAGGTGACGAGGCTCAGCGAGTGATGGTCGTTCAGTTTCTTCTCGGCTCCGAAGAAGTAGGAGAGCGAGTTGTAGAACGTTCCCTTCACATAACTGGTGCCCATGCCAGCCCAACGGTAGGTGACGTTGGCAGAGAAAGCCCATCCGTTGGACATCAGACCGGTGTTGTGCGTGAACATACCACGCAGCGTGTAGTTGCGGTTTGCACCGCTCAGGGTGATGCGGCTGCCCGTTGCCATGTGGCTGGGGCGGAAGTCGTAGTTGTTGGAACCGCCCATGGCTGCCATCGAGAAGTTGTTAGCCTCGAAAGGAAGTGCGTTCTCCACGCCGCGAGTCTGCTGGTTCAGGCCGCCCACGAGCGAATAGCGGAACTGGCCGCTCTCCATGTCGTTCATCTGGGCGCCGTTGATGTAAATCTCGTTGTACTTCTGGTTGAAAGCACGGTAGCGGAAGCGTACAGGGCTGAACAGGTAGCCTACCTGCGCGGCGTAGATGTTCCGGTTGGACGAGATGATGGACACGTTCTGAGACATGTCGTCGTCTTCACCCAGCTGGTTTTCAGTGAATGTGAACGTCTGCTCGTCCAGAGTCTCTTGTTGTTCTTCATTATCTGCCTCTGTCTTTTGCAGGTAGATAGTGCCACCCGGATTGACGGTCTGTGGCTGATAGCCGATATACGCGATGGTCACTTTAGCCCCCTGAGGAGCTGCAATGCGGTAATTGCCGTTGATGTCGGTAGTCGTAGAGACATTACTGCCTTCTACGGTCACGATGGCACCGACAATAGGTTCTCCCAGATTGTCTACCACTGTTCCTTTTGTCGACTGGGCAAATGCCGAAGATGCGAAGCATAAGGCTATCACAATGAGTTTCAGCTTTTTTTGCATAATTGTGATGTGTTAATATTATAGTTTGGCACAAAGGTACAAAAAAAAAGTGAGACGCAATGCTTAAATCTATAAAATTTTTAATCGGTTGAAATTTTCCTCTCCAAATGTTCTTTTTTAGAAAAATTATTCGTATCTTTGCAGTTAATAACGTAAAACCAATCAAAGATGCAAAAAAAGCTATCATTACTAATCATGCTCCTGGTATTGGGCCTCACACCTTTGCAGGCACAGCGCTATTCCATCTACGGAGTGGGATTCTACAATCTGGAGAACTTGTTTGATACCCAGCACGACGAGGGTAAGAACGACTATGAGTATCTGCCTGACGGACGGAATAAGTGGACGGATATGAAATACCAGCACAAACTGCACAACATGTCTACCGTATTGTCTGAGATGGGTACTGACGTCCTGCCTGGTGTGGGATGTGCCATCATTGGTGTCAGCGAGGTGGAGAACAGACATTGTCTGCAGGACCTCTGTGAACAGCCGAAACTGAAGGAACGCAACTTCAAGTTCTGCCATGTGGAAGGTCCTGACCGTCGAGGTGTGGACTGTGGCCTGCTCTATAATCCGGCACTCTTCAAGGTGCGCAGCGTGCGACTGGTGCCCTATGTCTACGACTTGGAGAAAGACAAGGGTCACGCCACGCGTGGCTTCCTGACCGTCAGCGGTACGCTGGCTGGCGAGCACGTGACGGTAATTGTCTGCCACTGGCCCAGTCGCGGAACGACTTCCTATTATCGCGAGCTTGCCGGCAAGCAGGTAAGGGCACTGAAGGAGTCGCTGCAGAAAGAAGACCCGCAGGTGAAGATTATCATCATGGGTGATATGAACGACGATCCGCGTGACCGTTCAATGTCCGTAGCCTTGGGCGCTAAGCGCGATGTCAAGGATGTAAAGCCGGGCGAGTTGTATAATCCCTGGTGGAAACTCCACGACAGCGGTACGGGTACGCTGATGTACGATGGCGCATGGAACTTGTTCGACCAGATTGTCGTCTGCTACAATCTGTTGCACCAGGATGGCAAGAAGGACTATAATACGTTGAAGTTCAAACAGAACCAGATATTCCGCAGGGACTACCTGTTCCAGACGGAGGGACAGTACAAGGGCAATATCAAACGCACACATGCCGGTGGCGTGTGGCTTGACGGCTATAGTGACCACCTGCCCACAGTGATTTATCTGATGAAAGAAAAGAAGTGACATTTCTAAAGCAATAATTTAAGCAAATGACCATCATAGGAATCGCTGGCGGAACGGGTTCAGGAAAGACTACCGTCGTCAAGCAAATCACCAAGGTGTTGCCCAACCACTGTGCAGCCATCGTCCCTCTGGACTCCTACTATAACGACACAACAGGAATGACGGACGAAGAGCGTAAGGCTATCAATTTCGACCATCCTGACGCCTTTGACTGGAAACTGCTGACCGAGCACATCAAGATGCTGAAGAGCGGACAGGCTGTCGAGCAACCTACCTACTCGTATGTCATTTCAAACCGTCTGCCGGAAACCGTCCATGTGGAGCCCAAGCCCGTCATCATCCTGGAAGGTATCATGACACTGCACTATAAGAAGCTTCGTGACATGATGGACCTGAAAATCTTCGTCGATACGGATGCCGACACGCGTCTCATCCGCAATATCCGACGCGATGTGGTGGAGCGTGGACGTACGGTAGACATGGTGCTTGACCGTTATGAGAAGGTGCTCAAGCCTATGCATGACCAGTTTATAGAACCCACCAAGAAGTTTGCTGACCTCATCATTCCATGGGGACATGAGAACAAGACGGGTATCCACATTCTGAAAACATACATCGAGGGTATCGTCACAAATGTTTAAAAAAGGTAATAAATTTGGTGTTTCGCTCCATTCTTCGTACCTTTGCACCCAAATTTGCAAAAAAGAAAAGAAGAAATGGAAAAACAGATGAATTATCTCGATAGAAACGAGTTTAATTTTGAACCCAGTCAGAAGGTTGTTGATGCGATAAAGAGTTTCGATCCCAAGACCCTCTGCTTCTATACCCGTATCTACGATCAGGGCAAGAAAAGTGTTATTAGTGTGCGTCTGAGCGAAATCTATAACGTGCCTGAGGAGCAAGTGCTGCTGACCTATGGCGGCGAGGACATGCTGAAGAACGCCATCCACTATTTCCTGATGAAGGGCGACAACAAGAAGATTCTCATCCCGGAGTTCTCATGGTGGTACTACAACCGTGTAGCCAGCGAGTGCGGCGGCACGTTCGAGATGTACCCTCTGCACGAAATGGAGGACACCTTCGCCTATGATGTCGATGAGGTCATTGAGTACACCAACCGCGTTCATCCCCGTATGTTGCTGCTGGCATCGCCCAACAATCCCACGGGTAACAGTCTGAGCAGCGAGGAAATTGGACGCATCATGGAGAATATCCCTAACGATACGATGGTGCTGATTGACGAGGCCTACGCCAGTTTCATGAATATGGATACCGGCTATATCGCTCCGCTGGTCAATAAGTATAACAACCTGATTATTTCGCGTACCCTGTCTAAGTTCTACGGCCTGCCTGGTCTGCGCTGTGGCTTCGGCTTTATTGGTGCCGGCCACGACCAGTTCCTGAGCTACTGTAACAAGTATCTGGGTTATAACCGCTTCTCGGAAGCTGTGGCACTGGCGGCTCTCGACAGCGATGAGCACTATCGTCATGTGGCCGACGATATGGAGTGGGGACGCCAGCTGTATAAGAAAGAACTGGGTTCGCTGCCCGGTTTCAAGGTCTACAAGTCTGTAGCCAACTTCATCCTTATCAAGTATCCTGTTGAAATCAAGGATCGGCTGATGGAGGCCCTGAAGATTCAGGATTACAAGATTAAGTTCATGGGTGACAAGGGGTTGGAGTCTTGTCTGCGTATCACGCTGGGTCGTAAGGAGCAGACTCAGACCGTCGTTGATACCATCCTGCGAGTTTTCAATGGTAAATAGTTCATCGTCAAATTGTAGATTTGTATGATTGGAGTCATCTTAGCGGCAGGCATGGCTAAACGCTTGCGCCCGCTGACTGATACCAAGCCCAAGTGCCTGTTGGAAGTGGGCGGACGCACGTTGTTGGAACGTACTGTATGTGCCATGCAGCAGGCTGGAATCAGTCAGTTTGTAGTGGTAACAGGTTATCTGAGTGAGATGATTCGTGACTTTCTCACGACTCATTTTCCCCAGCTCGACATCACGTTCATCCACAATGCCGACTATGAGCACAACAATAATATCTTCTCGCTGTGGCTGTCCATGCAGGTAGTGCGCGGTAAGGAGTTCCTGTTGATGGATAGTGACATCCTGTGCGACCCCGCTGCCGTAGTGCGTATCGCCCAGGAGCCCGAGTCCGCTCTGGCACTCAACCGTCACGAGTGTGGCGAAGAGGAAATCAAGGTCATTGTCGACGCTGACGGACGCATCACCGAGATTAGCAAGGTGTGCAGCATTCAGGATGCCATCGGTGAATCCGTAGGTATTGAGAAGATGACTGCCGACTACAGCGAAGCCATCTATCACGAGCTTCAGCAAATGATAGAGCAGGAGGGGCTGATAGATGTCTTCTACGAGCGGGCTTTCGAACGACTGATACCACAAGGTCATACTTTCAAGGTGGTTGACACCACCAGCTATTTCTCTTATGAACTGGACACGCCAGAGGATTTTGAGCGTGCTCAGCAGTTGATGCCTAAAGAACTCCTGTAGGATGATTGACAATTGATAAGTGACAAGTGGTTGTTGACAATTGATGTTTTATGGATAAGAATTTTAAAGCAACGCTCAAGTCCTCTGAGACAGAAGACTGGCTGGATTTGCATGTAATACGTCCCTTCTGCTACTATTTGGCTGTAGCATTCAACAAGTTCGATATTCACCCCAACACCGTTACCATCTGGTCGATGATTATCGGTGCTGCCAGTACGGCGTTTTTTGCCTGTGCCAGCTATTATTATGCAGGATGGTGGGGACTCGGCATGAACCTCATTGCCATTTTCATGTTGATGGTGGCCGACATACTCGACTGCACTGACGGGCAGTTGGCACGTCTCTCTGGCAAGAAGAGCCGCATGGGACGTATCCTCGACGGCTTGGCAGGATTTGTGTGGTTCGTACCTATTTATCATGGACTGATTTATCGCTTCTATCTGCATCACGAAATAGAATTTGCGTGGTTGGGCTTGGAGGATACGCCGCAGAATGTGCTCATTGCTACGGCCGTGGTCTATGTGTTGGGAGTTATATCTGGATTTGTGGGCATTGCTGGTCAGCAGCGTCTTGCCGACTATTATATTCAGGTTCATTTGTTTTTCCTGAAAGGTGAGAAGGGAAGTGAACTGGATGACTCTAAGCGCCAGCAGGAAATCTACGATCAGATGGATGCGTCAACGCCTGTAGTGGAGCGCTCTTTCCAGAAATCCTACATTGACTATACGAAGAAGCAGGAGGCATCGACTCCACAGTTCCAGCATCTGCTGGCTCGTTTGCGCGAGAAGTTTGGCAGCACATCGGATATCCCAGAAGAGGTGCGCCAGGAGTTCCTTAAATGCTCACGGCCGGTGATTACGTGGAACGGACTGCTGACCTTTAACTTCCGTTCTTTCTGGCTCTTCATGTTCTGTCTCATTGATATTCCTGCCTGTTATTTCTTGTTCGAAATATTCGGCATGGGACTGCTTTACTATTATGTCAACTATCGGCATGAGTCGTTCTGCCGTCGCATCGCCTCCACCCTCTGATTCTTTTCATATCATATCTCTCATGACCTGGACTAAGCAACGCCTCAACAACTTCTTTTTCTTCCTCGGTGTAGCAGCCGTGGTTGTGATGTTGTTCACCTTCGATGTCAGTTTTGTCGAACTGTGGCAGCATCTGTGCCACGCTGGCTATTGGCTGATACCCATTGTTGGTGTGTGGATTCTCATCTACGGCATCAATGCCTGGTCGTGGTGGTGCATCATCAAGGGTAATGTGGGAGGTACGCCGCCTGTCAGTTTCGCAACCATCTACCGGCTGACCATCAGCGGCTATGCACTGAACTATGCGACGCCTGTTGGCGGGTTGGGAGGCGAACCTTATCGCATCATGGAACTATCGAAGTACATTGACAACCAGCACGCTACTTCCAGCGTGATTCTGTATGCCATGATGCATTTCTTCGGACACTTCATCTTTTGGTTTGTATCCATCTTCATCTATCTGGCTTTGGTGGCCGTAGGAGATATGCCGATGACGACAGCCATCGGTACCATTTTGGGCATTATCATCGTGTTTTGTCTGATTGCCTTTTATCTCTTCTCAAGAGGCTATCGCAAGGGACTTGTGGTGAAGACCATCCGCTGGATAGGCAAGATTCCTGGCCTGAAAGGGTGGAGCACGCGTTTCTCAGAGCATCACGCGGAGGCAATGCATAATATCGACATGCAGATAGCTTCTCTGCATGGTCAGGACAAACGGGCCTTCTACAGCAGCCTCTTTCTGGAGTTCTTCTCGCGTGTGGTTCAGAGTTCAGAGGTGTTGTTCATGCTGTTGCTGTTCGGCATTGACAATGGGGGAGGCTTTACGGGCATCATGATTACCTATCTGCACAGCATCCTTATTGTGGCTTTCACCACACTATTTGCAAATCTCATCGGATTCCTGCCTATGCAGCTGGGTGTTCAGGAGGGTGGCTTTGTGCTGTCTATTGCCGCTTTGGGACTCTCTGCTGCCCTCGGCATCTTTGTCAGTATTATCTGTCGCGTCCGCGAAATCATCTGGATTCTGATTGGAATCTTGTTGATGAAGGTGGAGCCGCAAAAACCTTGAGTCAACTCAAATGATGAAATGAGTTAGCTCTGGTCGGTGTTTTGAATTAACTCAGGGGTATTCTCCTGTCCTGTGCCCAGTTCTGAGCTGATCTCCTCGGCTATAGGTTCTTCCTTTTCTACGCGTTGTTGCTCGGCCTCCTTGCGCAAGTTGTATATCTTTAAGGCGTTAATCAGCTCTATGACGCCATAAAGGATGGAGCACCAGCCAAGAATCATCAGAGGCAGTTCGGCAGTTTCCATAGGCATAAATACCACGTAAATACCAATGAGCAGAATAAGCGATGGAGCTATCCAATAGCCAAAGGGTATGCTGCCCATGCGGCGAGCGGCCACCAGCCCCACCAGCTGTGTAATACCACCCATAATGAGAATGGCGGCTAACATATACATGAGGCCGTGGATGAAGGCATGGGGAGATAGCGTCAATACCAATCCCAGAATCACGCTTCCTGCACCTACAATGGGGAATGTGGGCTGGCTGCCACTGATGATACGCCCCTCCTGGTCGGTAACGGTATATTCGCCGGCATGACGACTTGCCTGCCAATAGGCAATCAGTGCAATGATACCTGATAACAGAAATAATGCACCGATGGCTCTTGTTAGCCACGTGACACCGTCATCAGGATACTTGACGAGCAATGCTCCCACCACAATAGCGGTCAGGGCGCGGAAGATGGAACTTTGGAATATCTTCATAACGTTTTTTATTTGAATTCTTTGCAAAAGTACGAATTATTTTGTACTTTTGCAACAATGGAGACAACAATTTTTTTGGTAAGACATGGTGAGACGGTTGACAATGCCCGTCAAATCATGCAGGGACAAACACAAGGAGAGTTGAATCAACGAGGTAGGGAACAAGCAGAACAAGTGGCTCAGCGTTTGGCCTTAGAGCCGTTGGATGCTGTAGTTGCCAGTGACCTTCATCGTGCCATTCAGACGGCAGAAATCATTGCGGGTCCGCACGGTTTGCCAATTGTGACTACACCCTTACTGCGTGAGCGTGACTGGGGCTCGTTTACAGGACGCTTCATTCCTGACTTGCGGGAGTTGGAGTGGCCTGATGACGTAGAGCCTGAAAGTGACTTGCTTGAAAGGGCACGTTCCTTTCTTGTATATATGACGGCCACCTTCCCAGGAAAGCGGGTGGTGGCCGTAGGGCATGGAATTATCAATAAGGCGATTTTAGCGGTCTATGCCCAATGTACGATGCATGAGGTTCAGCGGATGATGAACGCTGAGGTACGCATCTTAACGACGTCCGCCGAACGAGCGGCCTCCGTTAGCACTGGGCCCTGCACCGCCGCCGTGGGTGGCACTACCATTGCTGAAGTGGCCGCTGCTGCGGCTACTGCCGAATGAACCACTGCTATAGGTTCTGTTGCCATAGCTGG
>CAMOWH010000035.1:0-20865 GCA_946628315.1 uncultured Prevotella sp. | reverse complement strand
GTCGCCACCCACCTCAGAATCGAAATAAAAACCTTCTTAGTCACCTTCATACTTCACCTTTTTACCTTTTTACCCTTTTACCTTTTTACCTTTAAATTAGTCCTGGTCAAGCCCATCATCCCCGCCACCGGGATTCTGCGGATCCCCGCCCGCGGTCTCTGAGCCTGTCGAAGAGCCACCACCTGCGGTCTCTGAGCCTGTCGAAGAGCCACTGCCCGCGGTCTCTGAGCCTGTCGAAGAGCCACTGTCGTCGCTGCTGTCAGCATTACCCTCCGGCTTCAGACTGGGATCGTAGGTCTCCTCGAAGAGCACATCCTTGATGAGTGCCTTCGCCACGACGTACTTCTGCACAATCTTACCCTCCTTGCTCAGGGCCTGACCTACGACGATACGCTCGGTCTCGGGCTGGAACAGCACGCGCCGCGTGGTGATCGTGGCTGCCGTGCAACCCAGCTTGTCGGACGTGCCGATGCTGGAGAAGCCCACCTTGAAGATGCCGATGCCGTCGAGCTTCACCTTCTGGCCCAGTTCGAAGTAGTGCTTCATCGCACCACCCAGTTCGTCGAGCACCGCCTTGATGTCGCTCTTCTTCACCGACGCCTGCTGCTGGATGTAGTTCGCCAGTTCCTCGGTCTCCACGAAACGCTGGTCATAGACCGCTGTGGCGAACCACTTGCCATAGGCCGTGCTCTTCTTGTTGTTGTTCTGTAACTTTGTGAATTTCTGACTCATAATGCTTTGAATTTTTAAAAGTTAAACATAGGCTTTGCGCCCAGGGGATGTCCCTCACCTTCGGGTTGTGCCGATAGCCCCTTCGGGTCGTTCCGATGGTCGTTACGCCGCGTGCTGATAATCTCCATCCCGGGTAAGGGATTATCGCTTCGGGTCGTAGATGACGTCCGGACAGGTCGTAGAAGGCATTCCTTTCAGTCAAGGGTGACATTCCGCTGAATCACAATGCAAAGGTACAACATTCGTGGGAGCCGTCTGTGCCTTTTTGTGTAGATAGGTGTATTTAAGGTTCACAAAGGTACTCTACGATGAGTTCCACCTCGCGGCGGGTGTAGTGATGGGCGTTGGGCGGCGAGTTCAAGGCTCGCAGCTTCTCACGTAGTTCACCATTATAGTCAATCCAGTAGTTCAGGTTGTTCATCGCCCCCTTCTTCGTCTTGGCGTGAGGGAAGTAGAGCATGGCGAGTTCCGACTTGCCGTAGCTGCGGATCTCGAACGGTTTCACGGGCTCACCCTGCTGGTTGATCAACTGCAAAAGTTCTCTCAGTGCTTTTTCTGTCATAGGCAAAATAATAAATAATTAACTAAAAAAGTGCAGGTGGTGCAAGTAGAATTACAAAAGTCTCACGCGTACCGCATGGGCGGGCGGTACGCGAGAGAGCCTAAGAAGTGCCTGCACCACCTGCACCCTCCTCTTGCTCGACGTCGAGCGCCAGTAGCCGACGGTTAGCCTCGATCTCCTCCGGCTTGTAGCGCACCACACGGTAGCCATGCCTGCCCTTCGACGCACACTGCGCATAGCCCAGCTTCCGCAGGGCACTGCCGATACGCTCCGGCGTGAAGCGCAGCGACGGGCCCTCACTAGCCACCAGCAGAATGTCCGTAGCCGTATAGAACTCCCCGCGCTCGCCGTCGCCGGGGTGGCGGAAGTGCTTCTCGATGGCCTCCTGCTCCGAGCAGGGCGCCTCGAATGCCCGGTTGTGGGTTTTCAGCCGTTCCTCCTCCGCCTTCGTGAAGAAGTGACGGAAGCCCTGACGGTAGAGCGCGTAGGCCTGCGCATAGATGCCCTCATAGTTGAAGGGATAGAGGCGCGGATCATCGATGCGCTCCACCTCGAACGGCAGCCACCGACGGTTGCCCGTCGCGTCGTTCAGGAACTGCACGTTGTTGCCCGTGCCGCAGAACGAGGCCACGTGCGGCATGTGCTCCGTATAGTAGCCGTAAGGTCGCCGCTCGTCGATGGCGGGCATCGTCACCACCGACTTCATCGTGTTCACATCCGTGGAGCGCATCACGTCGAGTTCCTCATAGCACACCAGCCCGTACTGCGACATCGCTATCAGATCGTCCTTGCCCACGCGGCTTGCGTTGACCTTGATGCGGAAATAGTCGCTCAGCTCAGGCGGCAATAACCGACTGAACCACGTGGTCTTGTAGATGCCCTGCTCCCCGATGAAGACGAGCACCCCTTGGTTCACCGTTTCTTCGTCGAGCCAGCTGGCCACCATGCCCACGAGCCATCGTCTCAGCACGTCGGCGAAGAACAACTGTTCCTCCACGCCGCCCTTTACGCTGACCGTCGCCGAGAGTTCGAGGATATAGTCCTGCCCATCCCAGGGTGGCAGGCGGTTCAGGTAGTAGAGGAAGGGATGGAACCCCTGCACATAGCCGGAGTCCAGCACGGTCTCCAGATCGGTCCTCCGTGTCGGTTTGACGGTCTGCAGTGCCGTTAGCAGGGTGTTCTTCAGCCGGTCGCTCATCGGCTGCCAATCGTCGCTGACGAACTGAGTCAGTTCACTGTTCGCGCAGAACGGGTCTTCCATCGGCAGGCGGGCCTCCACCCGGTGCTTCACGAGGTTCCACCTCAGGTGGATATGGTCACTGAGATAGGCTTTGATCTCCCCTACCGTGGCATATACCTCACGCCAGTTGGGCTTGTGCTCCCCTGCCCCGTCGTCGGCGACAACAGCCTTCTTCCGTTTCTTCTTAGGTTTCTCTTCGTCCATAGGCAAAAATGATTGGTTTTCTGCCACGAAGTTACGGCTAAAAGTCGGGACATGCAAGTTTTCGCGGCACAATCTTACGTCGCGTCACGAAATAGAAACCTGTGGGGTTAACCGGGGTCTTCGAAACTGATGCGGAGCCGCATGCCAAGGGCATCGGCGATGCGTTCCAACTGTTTGAGCGTGACATTTTTCTTGCCACACGACACGGCATTCAGATAAGGGCGACTCACCCCTACCAGCTCTGCCAACTTAGTCTCACTGATGTTTTTTTTCCATCGCCTTCTTCAAGTCGATGCTTGTTTGTCTGTTCATTGAAATTGAATTTTGATGAATATACAAAAACCGAGGGTGCCCAGCGAAACTGAAGGCACCCTCTAAAAAAATAAAAAACATTTTGCATGACGTCTCACGACGTCACTTTAACCAATTAGTTTTTTTCAACTATGAATTTGAATATAGCGTCATCACGACGCGAGTTTTTAACAAAATACGTAATCCAACTATCTTTGGACAAATTAGATCATGCGACACGCCTGCCGCCAATCTAACGTCTCACGACGGCTCAAATGAATATTGACTTAATAAATATTTGCCTTTTAGAGGCAATGCAGAAGATGACACGCCTGTCATCGCTATATCATAGAAACCCGTCTGGCAGGCACACTGGCAACTAGCAATTATAATTCTCTTATCATTTGGACACTTTCGGTCGCCATGCCCCACCAGACAGGTCGATTTCTACTCAGAATCTAAAAAGATAATCCGGCATCATCACGACATGGGATTATCAAAACAATTTATTAACCTTTCGCGTGCGTCTCACGACGACATAATTAAAACTTATATAACCATGTATTAATCTATTATCCATGCGTCTCACGACGTGAAAAAGTACTTGATTTAAAAATTTAAAAAGAGATAATTGTAACACACTTGTCACTTAACGATCAATTAATCAAATTTATTTACCAATTTACGAAACACCTTCCTGTTCACATGACGTCTCACGACGTGAAGAAAATACTAATATAAAATGCAGAAATACAAACACGCTAGTATAAAGATTTCGACTAAAGCCACTAGCGCTGTAAACTGTACGGCATTCAATCGCCGCTCTGGATCACTTATGAACATAACTATCTATAATATCAATTTTTATATTATCTTCCATCATAGCAGGATCTTGGTTTATACTATTTATACCTACTTCAAAAAAATATCTGATAATGCCACAGACTATTTCGCCCCATTTCTTATCGCTACTAATAATTGAAACTTTGTTGTCCTTTCCAGAAATCAGAAAATCCTGACTGTTTTTAGGAGTAGGTGCCAATAAGGCTGCCCTGACTCCCTCTTGAAACCATAAGGGCTTTCTCCCGAAATAGCTGCTGATTTCCTTTTCTGGACGTGATTTGTGAGGATTACCTTGTTTTTTCCCATACCCCACGACGATAATACCTGCAACAATTTGTCCATCAGCCCTGCTGGCAACCTTATCGTGATTGTATGTATCACCGACCCACCATGAGTTAATCCCGATGGACTGCGCATATACCATAATTTCTGCACCAACATACCCTAATAGACTTTTGACACAAGGCATATCCGGGCCTGAAAGAATAATATAATTGCGAAGATTCCTGGCCAGAAATAGCTTCATCATTCTTTTGACAGGCACGTCAACATCCGTAAAGAGTCTGAGCTGAAGATGATATTGCCTATTGACTTCATCTATTTTGCCACTCAAACGCAGTTTATCAGCAACAACGAGAGGAACGTCTCTAAACGCCCTGACAGTATGCCGCAATTCAAGCACTTCAACAGTCATCATACCTTAATTATTTATTCACCATTACTACTGATGCGATAAAATCGCGTTTATTTTTCTTAAAAGCAGCACGGGTTATCACAACAGATGCTGCTATATACATTATTATATTTAATAACCTAGTGGAGTCTTTATGAATAAAGACCCATAAAAGCAAAGTTATCTCAACTTGGCTGTATCTGTCACACCATCACGTAAATCCGGGTTGAGTCCCATCTTTGGGGTGGTGCCCAACTTATTGTTGTCATCTTCCGAAATATACTCATTGCCATTAATCTCTGCCTGAGGAATGCGCATCAACAAAGTGCCATCCTCGGCAGGCAGGTTGAACTGATAAGTCTGTGCCCAGTTGGTCACCTTGTCATCCAAGCCGTGATAACGCACCATCGGCTTCTTCAGACGCAGGATATCCCCCATGGCAAAGCCCTCACCCCACAATTCAATACGGCGCTGACGCCATACCTCATCCACGAAATTTTCTGTTGGCTTGTTGGCATACGTATAATCAGGATCACGATAGGTTCTGACAAACTGCTCCAACGTTGCGGCCCCACGCGCCTCGTCCTGGCGGCCCTGAGCTTCGGCCAAGATAAGATACATCTCCTCGACACGCATCATGGGGAAGTCACCACAAGTCAGAGTGGTACCAAACTGTCCCTGATAGACACCGAACTTCACGTTTGTATAAGGGAGGAAATCGAACAGGTTGCCGCAACCGACGCCGAGTGGTGCCGTCTTACCACTATTGGACCAGACCAGTCCATCGATCAGCGGCGACTGACATTTACCATCCACCCACCAGCCTTTACGCACATCGGTATCGGCAATGGTATTCCAAAGATGGCTGTTGATGGCACGGAAGCACCCCGTCTCCGTGGTATAGCTATAGCTGGCAAGCGATGATATCTGGGATACCCAGGTCTCATACTCGCCATCAGCTTCAATATTGGTAGGTCCGAACGAAAGACCCCACATCCAGTTGGTCTCCTCGTTGCTGATGAACATCTTGCCTACCTGAGACATTTGACTGATAGAAGCCGGCACGATACCCTCTTGGGCAGCAAGACCAATGGCTTTCTGAGCATATTCTGCTGCCTTTTCCCATTCTTGCTTTACCAGTGCCACACGCGCCAGCAGGCCATAGACCACGCTTTGGTTCATCACGCTCTTGTCCGGACGTTCGTAACCCTCCAAGGCAACGACGGCCCCGTCAAGTTCCGACTGTATGAAATCATAAACGAATCCGACTGTCTGACGGGCAGAAGTCAACCCCTCGGAAGCCTTGTCGTACTGAGAGAGATACATCGGCACAGCCTTGTCGTTCTGATGGCCGACATAGGTGAAGGCATAATGCTGCACCAGCTGAAAATAATCCCAGGCACGCAGGGCCTTGCCCAAAGCCTGATAGGCTTTCAGTTCATTGGTCGATGCATCTGGAATCTGGTTGAGCAGGTCGTTGCAGCACTTGATCTGGTTGTAATACATCGCCCACCGTTCGTATGGGTTAGCATAGTTCGTATTACGGTCACCATAATTGGCTGGCAAGGAGAACCAATTGTACCCGCTGTTAACACCGACAATGTCCCCCGAATTGGTACCGTCTGACAGACAGTCGGCGGGGAAGCCGAAATCATCTGCACGAGCGGAGGAGCTGCCATAGACATTATATTCCTTACCTATATTGAAGAAGGCAGACTTGACAACCCCTTCCAATAGTGAATTATCCTTTACCACCGACTCTTCGAACTGGTTTCCACTCACTTCTCCCTCAGGTGCAGTGTCCAAGTCTGTACATGACGTGGCGAGCATCATTGCAGCGCCAAGTCCCATTATGTATATCTGTTTCTTTTCCATTGTTGCTATGTCTTTAGAATGTTACGGTAATACCACCCGAAATGGTTTTCAATGCTGCGTAGGTGTCTGAATAGCCACCACCTAATGTAGTTATACCCATATTGAGCGCACGACGCGGGTCAAGACCTTTCCGGGCTGTCCAAAGAGCCAGGTTGTCACCAACAACATACACACGGACAGCCGAGAGTCCAATGGTTCTGATAATCTTTGCAGGGATAGAATAGCCGATAGTGACATTAGCCAAACTCAGGTAGTCGCTGCTAACAAGGAAACGATTAGAGTTGTCCTGTGAGTCGTCCACACCCGTATCCAGACGGGGGATGTTACTGGTAGCATTCTCCGGCGTCCAGGCACCATAGATGTCGGTATGCCAGTTATGGCCATTACCACCATCGCTCGACATCAGTCCCTGATACTTATGATCGTAGAGCCTGCCACCTAACTGATAGGCAAACTGGATACTGGCATCGAATCCGTAAGCCCTCGCCGTCATGCCGAATCCGCCGAACACATTAGCCAGTGTGCTGCCCTGATGGGCCTCCTTGGCATTGGCATAGTTGGTCACGCTAAAATCGCCATTGTCGGGATCGCTGAAATACAGGGCATCACCGAGTGTCGGCATAAAGCCTTCTGCCAGCTTATATTCACTGCCATCGCCATGCCATACGCCGGCATAGCTGCGCAGGTACGACTCATAGACCGAACCGCCTTCCTCGATAATTCGCATGCCAGTTTTCCTTGTCTCCGGATAGCTGGTCACCTTGTTCTTGACGGTGGTCAGGTTCATGTTCAGGGCGATTTCCACATCCTTCAGCTTCAGCACGGTACCACTGAGGTTCAGCTCGATACCACGGTTATACATCTCTCCGCTGTTAATAGGATAGGAGTCATAACCTAAAGAGACAGGAACGGGCTTGTAGTAGAGCATATCTTTGGTCGTACGGTTATAATACTCAAGGCTACCGCTCAGCCGTCCTTTCCACATTGAGAACTCGAAACCTACATTGGTGGAATAGCTGGTCTCCCACGTGATGTCCTTGTTGCCCTTTAAGCCATTGAAGATAGGCACTGCAGTTCCGTTGACATCCGTCACGGTGTACATATCCTCATAGGGATAATACAGTTCGTCATCTTCTTCTTTCACAGAACTTTGATTCTTCATCAAATGGTCGTTACCCTGAATACCATAGCTGGCTTTCAATTTCAGTTCGTCGAGCCAAGAAGCGGTCGGCTTCATAAAATTCTCCTTAGAAATCAGCCATGCAGCACCGATACTACCGAAATTACCCCACTTGTGACCGTCGGCAAAGCGTGAAGAGGCATCACGACGGTAGGAGACCGAGGCGAAATATTTCTGTTCGTAGTTGTACTGGGCACGTGCCAACCAGCCCTTCGTCGCATAGCGGTTGGTATATGACTTCGGAGACGTCGGATACTTAATGGCATTGTCCAGCTCAGCCACATAGTCGAGGAAGACATTCTGCTTACTGGCTTCAAGCAGACGATATTTCATCTCATACGACTCATAGCCTGCTAACAGATCAACGCTGTGCCGACCGAAATCGTGCTGATAGGTCAGCAGATACTGCTGGTTCAGGCTTTGGCGGCGGTAATGGTTCACGCTCACCGAACCGTTCGTACTGGAACTCGTGCCATAGTGGGGATTGTAGAGGTCGTTCTCACGGGCATCTGAGGCAAACGCACTCAGGTTAGCCGTGAACTTCAGGCCGTCGAGCGGCAGGTCAATGATGGCGAAGCCATTGGCATTGATGCTATTGGTCTCCTCATTATATTGATTCAAGGTCAGGTCTATCAGCGGATTACCTGCCGAGAAAAGACGTTTCTGATTAGTATTGGTACCTGTATCAAGGACTTGCATACCCATATCGTCGTACTTGAACGAACCGTCAGCATTACGTACGTATATAGGATAGATAGGTGCAATGTTGTCCGCAATATAAAAGGCATTACCCGACGAGCCCCATTTATTCTGTGACCCTGGGGCACTCTGTTTCGAGAAGGTATAGGCGATATTAGCACCCACCTTCAGCCATTTCTTTGCCTGGTAGTCAGCTTTCAGACGGCCGGTATAGCGCTTATAGGAAGAGGAGTTGATGATACCCTTGTCGTTCAGATAGCCCAGCGACATATAGTAGTTCATCTTTTCGGTAGAGCCAGAGACGGTCGCATTGTACTCCTCACGCAGATTACCTTTATTATACATATTGTCGTACCAATCGTCGGGAGTATAATAGAACTGGTCGTCTGAGTAACCTAGCTTAGCGGCTGGATTAATCTGAAAATCCCTGCCGATAAAATTCTGCCCTTCCGGAACCGTGAATACCTGACAGCCTTCATTGGAGAAGATGTTCTCGTTGGCATAGGCATAGGCGTCGTCTGCATCGTTCAATGCATAGTATTTCTCATTGTAAAGGGCACGATACATGGCCATGTAATAACTGCCGGCATCACCGATTACGTTATAGTTTGGCACGGCACGATTGTTGACACCCCATTTGGCATCAAGCGTCACCTTGGCATCCTGACCCTTGCGTCCCTGCTTAGTTGTGATGATCACGACACCATTGGCACCGCGACTGCCATAGATGGCTGATGCCGAGGCATCCTTCAGCACGTTCATGGTCTCAATGTCGGCAGGATTGATGTTGGTGATGTTACCGTCATAGGGCACACCGTCAACGACATAGAGGGGCTTGCTGTTGGCTGCCATCGAACCGACGCCACGGATACGGATTTTCGGATCGGACCCCGGCTGACCGTTATAAGAAGTCACCTGCACACCGCTGACAGCTCCCGTCAAGGCATTCAGGGCAGAAGAGACCTGCCGCTTAGAGATTTCCTCTGCCTTCATCGTGGCTGCCGAGCCCGTAAAAGCAGATCTCTTGGCTGTTCCGTATGCTACAACAATCACTTCGTCGAGGGCGGCCACATCTGCCTTCAGGAACACACGCATGCCATTCCTGGCTTTGACTTTCTGACCTACCATTCCTAAATAGGTTATCTCTAACTGATTGTTTCCCGACGGCAACACAACACTGAATCGTCCGTTGACATCGGTCAGCACACCTGTACTGGTGCCATCAACCTTGACGGCAGCGCCAATTACCGGCTGTCCGTCTTCCTGAGAAAAAACCGTTCCGGTTATTTTCTTCTGAGCCAGCACACTTCCTGTAATTAGGAAAAAGCCGACCAATAACATTACAAATTTATTCATAGTCACAAAAGTTTAAATTCTATATATATCGTTTAACTCATTATTTTCTACTCCAAAAGGCACACAAAGGGACAAGCCCCAGTATGCACCGCATGCAGACTGACACAAAAAAAGCAGCCCGACTCTTCAAAGTCAGACTGCCGCAGGGGAGAAATTTAATATACTTACTATTTCTTCGGCTTCTTGTCGAAAAGATCAGAATGTGTACCTGTGTTCAGCATAAGGAGTTCGAATCCATCACCAATTACTTTCCATATAAGCAGCCAGTTCGGCTGTATATGGCACTCCCATAGTCCTTTCCTGTCGCCATGCAAAATATGTGGATGATATTTGTCAGGCAGACATCCGTCACGCTCAAGCAGCTTGATAACCGTCTTGAACTCGTCCATGGGATATCCCCGCTTGATGCAGCGTTTCAAATCCCTTTCGAACTGATGCGTTGTAGAAATCTTGTATGCCATCAGATACCCATCTTCTTGAAAAGCTCATCACTGTTGGCATAGTGGGTTACACGACCGTTACGCTCATCGTCAAGAGAACGCTCATAAGCAGTCATCGCATGTTTATTATGCAAATGCCATCCCATCTTCTTGACCATCTGCTTGAAGAAATTCACCTCATCAACTGGCACATCAAGCATAAAAGTGTTTAATACTGCTGATTCCATAATCCCGTCAAATATATCTTTCCAGATGCAAAGATAGCATAAAATCACGAGACCGCCAAACAATTACGGGAAAATCTTCAGAAATCCCTGCGGTTTGTGTCAGTAAGTGTAAGATCGCTTTTTCCTTTTTTATTTATACTCGGCGGGCGAGGCTGCGGGCCTGCCAGCCGAGTGAGAGGTTAAAATGTCATTCAAGTGCGGTGCTCTTGCACCGCGCTACCCCTCTCCAGGGGATTTGAGAAACTCCCGGGCGCCGCGGACGGGGCTTACAGACCCGCCCTACGGATGGGCCTGTTGGCCCCGCCCGAAAGTTTTAATTACACAACACTATTCGAAATTGATAAATTCTGAATAGGCAAAGAGTTAATAAGCGAAGACTGCGCGAACACGCAGGCTGTCGCTGACGTACATATAGTTGTAGCTCACGTAGCTACCGTTACCGAAGAAGGCCAGGTACCACGCGTCGCTGGAGTCGTACACCTCTGTAGACCAAAAGCCGTAGCCAGATTCCAGCGGGCAACCCTGGTAGTTACCAGCGTTAATCGAAGCGTCTATGGCATCCAAGTCTGCCTTATTAGGCCAACGCCATGAACCGCCAGAAATATTAGCCTCTGCAGGACCAGTAGTGAAATTAGATGTCTGAGACTTGAAGTCATTCCAAGAAATATCATTGTTACCAAGAGTTGCATCGGCATTCAAGGCAATAGCCAGGCCCTCAGCTGCAATCCATGCCTTTGCTGTCGTACCGGCTGTAGTAGCTGCAGCAGCACTTAAGTATGCCTTGCCGTCGGAAGCAATGAACATACCCAGGGCTGGCTTTACAGTGATGGTTTTAGTATCCTTGACGCTATTATCGGCATTTGAAGTAGCAGTAATCGTCACGTCCTCACCGGCAAGGGGAATACCACCGGCAAGTGTTACTTCACCTGTATTTGCATCTACAGCAAGCAGTTCGGGTTTGCTTGAAGACCATGTCACAGTCTGGTCGACTTCGGCAGGAGTAACGGTTGCTGTCAGCTGGCCGGCATAGTTGTTGGCAGCAAGAGCATCTGCACCAGAAATTGAAATACTATTTGGACCAGGAGCCCCATTCTCAGGCAGCCAGGCCTCGCCAGCGGCGGCCGAGTCGTCCCAATCTGAAACTACTGCGTCGAACTCCACCTGGCTCAGGCCGAGGTGCAGCTGGATGGTGTACTTCTTACCGGCCTCGAGCTTCAGGGCGTCGCCGCTGGTAAGGGTGATGGTCTTCGAGATCTCGCTCTTGATGCTCACACCGTTGGTCTCGTTGTCGGAAACGGTACCGGCGAGGTTGTCGTCCTTCGTCTCGATGTCATACACGATCGTGACACTCATGTTGTCACCCGTCGGAATGACATAGATCGGAGCTGTGGCATCCGTGTTGTTGAACAGGTTCTTGGCAGCCTTCTGCACACCGTCGGTTGCTGCCTGCTCAGACCATTTCTTCGTCTGGATGATCGTCGGGTTCAGGCCCGTCACCTTCTCGTTGCTGGCCTTGTAGCCCGTACCTTCCTGGCCGTCCTTCATGCCGTCGTAGATGGTGTATTCCTCGGCTACAATCGGCTCGTTGCTGCAGTTGTAGCCCTTCCAGTTAGGCGTATTGGCGGCATCGTTGTTCAGGTTCAGCGCACCCTTCATGGCAAAGCCGTTGAACGTGATGCTGCGCACATACACCTTCGACTTGGCATCGACCTCTGCACCGGCACCGTGGGTATTGGTGTTCACGTCGGCATCGATCTGCACGTTCAGCTGCGCCAGCGCGTGCTTGAAGAAGAACTTCATCTTCTGGCCCAACGACTTCTCAGGACGCTGCACGTTAATCCAAGGCATGCCCTTGGAGATCGGCTGGCTGCCGCCCTGGATGGTCTTCCATTCCACATCGGCAGAAGGATCGGCGACACCCCAGCACAGGTCAACGCACTGCGTGGGATCCAGTGAGCCGACATACTTCACGTACGGGTCGCCGGTAGCATTGTGGCGTGTAAAACCGGTGATGCCCACCTTATCCTCAGCGACCTTACCCGTTGCAGGGGTGTTGGCCGTGAAAGGCGCATAGGCGAAGAACGTCAGCTTATCGACGTCATCGCTCTGAGCCTTGGAGCCGTACTCGTTCGGCCAGTACTTGATAGGGCTGTAAGTCCAGCTGCCGCCGCTGTACACTACCTTTTCGTTGTACATGAAGTTGGGCTTGCTGAGCTGGTCGTACTCGTTCAGGTTGGTGTAGTAGCCGAACACGCCGAAGCCATTTGTCTTCAGCTGGTCGTTGTCCATCACACCGGCATAGCCCGCACGCGTCAGGCTGCGCTGAGAATTACCGTCGAAAAAACACCCGGGATTACCATACTCATCTGTCAACAACTGCTTTGAAGATGTTGAAGACGTAAGAGAAAGGTCGTCACTGGAGCAACTGGCAAGCATCGCTGCCACCGTTGCTGCAAATAATAATATCTTGTTCATAGTCACAATTTTTTATTTCTATACTCAGCGGACGGGGCTTACAGGCCCGCCCTACGGATGGGCCTGTTGGCCCCGCCCGAAAGTTTTAATTAAACTCTACTATTTGAAATTGATAAATTCTGAATAGGCAAATGGATTAGAAAGCGAGGACTGCGCGAACAAAGTAGACCGAGTTCACGTTGGCCTTATGGCCGTCGTACACGAGGCTATTCGAGCCACCGAAGGACAGGGCGGAAGCGTGGTTAGCATCGGCCTCCGTAATACCCCAATAGACGCTGAATCCATCGCGGAACACTCCGTTGCCGGAAATTGACAGAGTCTGCAGATGACCCACCATATTGTTGAAGTCCGTCTTTGTCGGCCACTGCCAAGTAGCACCTGAAATAGCATCACGAGAAGGAGTACTATTCCAACCGGGATTAGAATTGAACGCATTCCAAGATACACCAGTAGCATCGTTTGTCAAAGCGATAGCGCGAGAATCGCCTGTAGTAGCACTCACGTAGGCAATATAAGCCTCTGCTGTCGTAACGGCTGTAGTAGCTGCATCGGTGCTCGTATAAGCCTTGCCATCGGCACCGACAAACATACCCACGACAGGAGCAACGGGGATCGTCACTTGAGCGCTGATGCTGCCATCGTCATTTGAAGTAGCAGTGATCGTCACGTCCTCACCGTTAATGTCAATGCCATTGAGAGACACGAGAGATACATTACCATTTGCATCCACATCAAGCAGATTACTATTGCTTGAAGACCATGTCACGCTCTGATCAGCTTCGGCAGGGAGAATGGCTGCGGTCAGCTGACCGGCGTAGTTGCTGGCGGCTGTGATAGCATCTGCACCAGAAATTGAAATACTATTTGGACCAGGAGCCCCATTCTCAGGCAGCCAGGCCTCGCCAGCGGCGGCCGAGTCGTCCCAATCTGAAACTACTGCGTCGAACTCCACCTGGCTCAGGCCGAGGTGCAGCTGGATGGTGTACTTCTTACCGGCCTCGAGCTTCAGGGCGTCGCCGCTGGTAAGGGTGATGGTCTTCGAGATCTCGCTCTTGATGCTCACACCGTTGGTCTCGTTGTCGGAAACGGTACCGGCGAGGTTGTCGTCCTTCGTCTCGATGTCATAGACGATCGTGACACTCATGTTGTCACCCGTCGGAATGACATAGATAGGAGCAGTGGCGGTCGCACTGTTGAACAGGTTCTTCGCAGTCTTCGTCACACCCTCGGCGGCCTCACCCCACTTCTTGTCCTGGATGATCGTGGCGTTCAGGCCAGTCACCTTCTCGTTGCTGGCGGTGTAGCCCGTACCTTCCTGGCCGTCCTTCATGCCGTCGTAGATCGTGTATTCCTCGGCCACAATCGGCTCGTTGCTGCAGTTGTAGCCCTTCCAGTTAGGCGTATTGGCGTCCTCGTTGTTCAGGTTCAAGGCACCCTTCATGGCAAAGCCGTTGAACGTGATGCTGCGAACATACACCTTCGTCTTTGAATCGACCTCTGCACCGGCACCGTGCTGGTTGGTGTTCACGTCGGCATCGATCTGCACGTTCAGCTGAGACAGCGCATGCTTGAAGAAGAACTTCATCTTCTGGCCCAAAGACTTCTCAGGACGCTGCACGTTAATCCAAGGTTTGCCCTTGAAGATCGTCTGGCTGCCGCCCTGGATGGTCTTCCATTCCACATCGGCGGAAGGATCGGCGACACCCCAGCACAGGTCAACGCACTTCGTGGGATCCAGTGAGCCGACGTACTTCACGTACGGGTCGCCGGCGGCGGTGTTGCGCGTGAAGCCCGTGATGCCCACCTGGTCCTCGGCCACCTTGCCGCTTGCAGTTGTGTGCTTCGTGTAGGGCGCATAGGCGAAGAACGTCACCTTATCGACGTCATCGCTCTGAGCCTTGGAGCCGTACTCGTTCGGCCAGTACTTGATAGGCTCGTAGGTCCAGCTGCCCCCGGAATAGAACACACCCTGGTTGTACATGAAGTTAGACGAACGCGACTGGTCATACTCGTTCAGGTCGGTGTAGTAGCCGAACACACCAAAACCGCCGCCGTCAGCCTCGGAGGCCTTCAGTTGGTCTGTGTTCATCACACCGGCATACCCGGCACGCGTCAGGCTGCGCTGAGAATTACCGTCGAAAAAATACCCGGGATTACCATTCTCATCTGTCAACAACTGCTTTGAAGACGTTGAAGACGTAAGAGAAAGGTCATCACTGGAGCAACTGGCAAGCATCGCCGCCACCGTTGCTGCAAATAATACTTTCTTGTTCATAGTCATTATAATTTTAAATTGATAAATTCTGAATAGACTAATGGATTAGAAAGCGAGGACCGCGCGAACATCGCATTTCTCGGACTTAGCGAAGTAGTCCACGTTGCAGGACGTGACATGGAAGTAGTAGTAACACCCGTTGTCGGTATCGTACACCGTACTACTCCAATAGTCGCTGAATTGTGTCAGCGGGCAGCTAGCTGCGTTAGCCTCTATGCCAGCATCCATCTTATCCCATTCATCATCCTCCGTACCACCAGCAGAAGGCAGATGCCAAGAGCCAGAAGTCAAGGCTATAGAAGGCAGACCGCTGAAGTCCACTGTCTGAGCCTCATCCCATGTCTTACCAGTAGCGCTGTTATCCATTGCAAGAATCAAACCATGATGATCGTCGGTTGCGTAGGCAATCCAACCGGCTGCACCTGTGGCAGAGTCGAGGATGTTACCAGCAGCATCTACCCACTTGCCTACATCGGCGGAAGTAGCAGTTGTAAGCGTATTTGTTGTAGGAGCTGAAGAATCGTCGGCAGGACCGTTGCCGGGCAGCCAGGCCTCGCCAGCGGCGGCTGTGTCGTCCCAATCTGAAACTATTGCATCAAACTCCACCTGGCTCAGGCCGAGGTGCAGCTGGATGGTGTACTTCTTACCGGCCTCGAGCTTCAGGGCCTCTGTGCCGCCAGTGATGGTAATGGTCTTCGAGATTTTGTTCTCGATGCTCACACCGTTGGTCTCGTTGTCAGAGACGGTTTTAGCGAGGTTGGCATCCTCGGTCTCGATGTCATAGACGATCGTGACATTCATGTTGTCGCCGGTCGGGATGACATAGATAGGAGCATCGACAGTGGTGCTGTTGAACAGGTTCTTGGCGGTCTTCGTCACACCCTCGGCAGACTCAGTCCACTTCTTGTCCTGGATGATCTTCTCGTTCAGGCCCGTCACCTTCTCGTTGCTGGCAACATAGCCAGTACCTTCCGTGCCGTCCTTCATGCCGTCGTAGATGGTGTATTCCTCGGCCACAATCGGCTCGTTGCTGCAGTTGTAGCCCTTCCAGTTAGGCGTATTGGCGTCCTCGTTGTTCAGGTTCAAGGCACCCTTCATGGCAAAGCCGTTGAACGTGATGCTGCGAACATACACCTTCGTCTTTGAATCGACCTCTGCACCGGCACCGTGCTGGTTGGTGTTCACGTCGGCATCGATCTGCACGTTCAGCTGAGACAGCGCATGCTTGAAGAAGAACTTCATCTTCTGGCCCAAAGACTTCTCAGGACGCTGCACGTTAATCCAAGGTTTGCCCTTGAAGATCGTCTGGCTGCCGCCCTGGATGGTCTTCCATTCCACATCGGCGGAAGGATCGGCGACACCCCAGCACAGGTCAACGCACTTCGTGGGATCCAGTGAGCCGACGTACTTCACGTAGGGGTCGCCGGTAGCAGTGTTGCGTGTAAAACCGGTGATGCCCACCTTATCCTCAGCGACCTTACCCGTTGCAGGGGTGTTGGCCGTGTAAGGAGCATAGGCGAAGAACGTCACCTTATCGACGTCGTCGCTCTGGGCCTTGGAACCGTACTCGTTAGGCCAGTACTTCACAGGCTCGTAGGTCCAACTGCCGCCGCTGTACTCTACCTTTTGGTTGTACATGAAGTTGGGCGAGCTGATCTGGTCGTACTCGTTCAGGTCGGTGTAGTAGCCGAACACGCCGAAGCCATTTGTCTTCAGCTGGTCGTTGTCCATCACACCGGCATAGCCCGCACGCGTCAGGCTGCGCTGAGAGTTACCTCCGAAAAGGTACGCAGGATCACCGTTCTCGTTCATCACCGACTGCTTCGAAGACGTAAGAGAAAGGTCGTCACTGGAGCAACTGGCAAGCACTGCTGCCATCGTTGCTGCAAATAATAACTTCTTGTTCATAATCATTATATTTTTAAATTGATAAATTCTGAATAGGCAAATAGATCAGAAAGCGAGCACCGCGCGAACATAGTAGAGGCTGTAGTCCTTACTGCTGCCTTCCACGCCGATAAACGAGTCACTGAAGAACAGGGTGTAAGCGCCGTAAGCAGCGTACTCCGTACTACTCCAATAGACGCTTAATCCATCGGGGAACACTCCGTTGCCGGAAGTTGACAGAGTCCGCAGATGACCCACCATATTGACGAAGTCCGTCATTGTCGGCCACTGCCAGTGAGCACCTGAAATAGCATCACGAGAAGGAGTACTATTCCAATTGAACGCATTCCAAGATGTACCACCAGGAGCATCGTTTGTCAAAGCGATAGCGCGAGAATCGCCTGTAGTAGCACTCTTATAGGCAATATAAGCCTCTGCTGTCGTACCGGCTGTAGTAGCTGCAGCAGCACTTAAGTATGCCTTGCCGTCAGATGCAATGAACATACCCAGGGCTGGCTTTACGGTGATGGTCTTAGTATCCTTTACGTTACCGTCGGCGTTTGAAGTAGCAGTAATCGTCACGTCCTCACCGTTAATGTCAATGCCATTGAGAGCATCGGCCGATGCGAGAGACACGTTACCGTTTGCATCTACAGCAAGCAAATCAGGATTGCTTGAAGACCATGTCACGCTCTGATCGGCCTCTGCAGGAGTAACGGTTGCTGTCAGCTGGCCGGCATAGTTGTTGGAGGAAAGAGCATCAGCACCAGAAATTGAAACACTAGTCGGAGGAGGAACAAGGCCTTCACCGTTGCCGGGAAGCCAGGCCTCGCCAGCGGCGGCTGTGTCGTCCCAATCTGAAACTACTGCATCGAACTCCACCTGGCTCAGGCCGAGGTGCAGCTGGATGGTGTACTTCTTACCGGCCTCAAGCTTCATGGCATCGCCGCTGGTAAGGGTGATGGTCTTCGAGACCTTGCTCTCGATGCTCACACCGTTGGTCTCGTTGTCGGAAACGGTACCGGCGAGCTTGTCGTCCTTCGTCTCGATGTCATAGACGATCGTGACATTCATGTTGTCACCCGTCGGAATGACATAGATCGGAGCATCGACAGTGGTGCTGTTGAACAGGTTTTTGGCGGTCTTCGTCACACCCTCGGCAGACTCAGCCCACTTCTTGTCCTGGATGATCGTCGGGTTCAGGCCCGTCACCTTCTCGTTGCTGGCAACATAGCCAGTACCTTCCGTGCCGTCCTTCATGCCGTCGTAGATGGTGTATTCCTCGGCCACAATCGGCTCGTTGCTGCAGTTGTAGCCCTTCCAGTTAGGCGTATTGGCGTCCTCGTTGTTCAGGTTCAAGGCACCCTTCATGGCAAAGCCGTTGAACGTGATGCTGCGAACATACACCTTCGTCTTTGAATCGACCTCTGCACCGGCACTGTGCTGGTTGGTGTTCACGTCGGCATCAATCTGCACATTCAGCTGAGACAGAGCGTGCTTGAAGAAGAACTTCATCTTCTGGCCCAACGACTTCTCTGGACGCTGCACGTTAATCCAAGGCTTGCCCTTGTAAATCGTCTGGCTGACACCCTGGATGGTCTTCCATTCCACATCGGCAGAAGGATCGGCGACACCCCAGCACAGGTCAACGCACTGCGTGGGATCCAGTGAGCCGACATACTTCACGTACGGGTCGCCGGTAGCATTGTGGCGTGTAAAACCGGTGATGCCCACCTTATCCTCAGCGACCTTACCCGTTGCAGGGGTGTTGGCCGTGTAAGGAGCATAGGCGAAGAACGTCACCTTATCGACGTCGTCGCTCTGGGCCTTGGAACCGTACTCGTTAGGCCAGTACTTCACAGGCTCGTAGGTCCAACTGCCGCCGCTGTACTCTACCTTTTGGTTGTACATGAAGTTGGGCGAGCTGATCTGGTCGTACTCGTTCAGGTCGGTGTAGTAGCCGAACACGCCGAAGCCATTTGTCTTCAGCTGGTCGTTGTCCATCACACCGGCATAGCCCGCACGCGTCAGGCTGCGCTGAGAGTTACCTCCGAAAAGGTACGCAGGATCACCGTTCTCGTTCATCACCGACTGCTTCGAAGACGTAAGAGAAAGGTCGTCACTGGAACAACTGGCAAGCACTGCTGCCATCGTTGCTGCAAATAATACTTTCTTGTTCATAGTCACAATTTTTTATTTCTATACTCAGCGGACGGGGCTTGCAGGCCCGCCCTACGGATGGGCCTGTTGGCCCCGCCCGAAAGTTTTAATTAGACTCTACTATTCTAAATTGATAAATTATGAATAGGCAAATAGATTAGAAAGCGAGGACCGCACGAACATCGTCGCTGCCGATCTTATAGTAGTAGCTCACGTTGCCGTACGTGCCAAAGAAGCTGTAGACCCACGCGTCGTTGGTATCGCGCTCCGTACTACTCCAATAGCCGCCGTATTGTGGCAACGGGCAGCTAGCTGCGTTAGCATCTATGCCAGCATCCATCTTATCCCATTCACCATCAGTACCATTAGCAGAAGGCAGATGCCAAGAGCCAGAAGTCAAGGCTATAGAAGGCAGACCGCTGAAGTCCACTGTCTGAGCCTCATCCCATGTCTTACCAGTAGCGCTGTTATCCATTGCAAGAATCAAACCATGATGATCGTCGGTTGCGTAGGCAATCCAACCGGCTGCACCTGTGGCAGAGTCGAGGATGTTACCAGCAGCATCTACCCACTTGCCTACATCGGCGGAAGTAGCAGTTGTAAGCGTATTTGCAGCAGCCGTTACGTTCACAGTACATGTAGCCGTCTGACCGCCTGAAGCTGTGGCGGTGATGGTGGCAGTACCGGCACCGACAGCGTGAACCTTACCATTGGCATCGACAGTTGCAACAGCAGGATCAGATGAGGTCCAACTAACAGTCTGGTCGGTTGCAGTAGCAGGCTCTACGGTTGCATTCAGTGTCACGTCTTCTCCACCGATGGTCATGCTGAGTGGGGTGGTCTGGTCAAGTGTAATGCCCGTTGTATAGACATCACCCGCACCGTTGCCGGGAAGCCAGGCCTCGCCAGCGGCGGCTGTGTCGTCCCAGTCTGAAACTATTGCGTCGAACTCCACCTGGCTCAGGCCGAGGTGCAGCTGGATGGTATATTTCTTACCGGCCTCGAGCTTCATGGCATCGCCGCTGGTAAGGGTGATGGTCTTCGAGATCTTGCTCTCGATGCTCACACCGTTGGTCTCGTTGTCGGATACGGTACCGGCGAGCTTGTCGTCCTTCGTCTCGATGTCATAGACGATCGTGACATTCATGTTGTCGCCGGTCGGGATGACATAGATAGGAGCATCGACAGTGGTGCTGTTGAACAGGTTCTTGGCGGTCTTCGTCACACCCTCGGCAGACTCAGTCCACTTCTTGTCCTGGATGATCTTCTCGTTCAGGCCCGTCACCTTCTCGTTGCTGGCAACATAGCCAGTACCTTCCGTGCCGTCCTTCATGCCGTCGTAGATGGTGTATTCCTCGGCCACAATCGGCTCGTTGCTGCAGTTGTAGCCCTTCCAGTTAGGCGTATTGGCGTCCTCGTTGTTCAGGTTCAAGGCACCCTTCATGGCAAAGCCGTTGAACGTGATGCTGCGAACATACACCTTCGTCTTTGAATCGACCTCTGCACCGGCACCGTGCTGGTTGGTGTTCACGTCGGCATCGATCTGCACGTTCAGCTGAGACAGCGCATGCTTGAAGAAGAACTTCATCTTCTGGCCCAAAGACTTCTCAGGACGCTGCACGTTAATCCAAGGTTTGCCCTTGAAGATCGTCTGGCTGCCGCCCTGGATGGTCTTCCATTCCACATCGGCGGAAGGATCGGCGACACCCCAGCACAGGTCAACGCACTGCGTGGGATCCAGTGAGC
>CAMOWH010000034.1:0-21117 GCA_946628315.1 uncultured Prevotella sp. | reverse complement strand
CTTTGATAAATACTGAACAGATTTTGCAACACATATTTGGCAATTGTGTCAAAATGACGTTAAAGTTTGTGATTTATAATACAAGATTCAAAAAATTGTTGTACCTTTGCACCCGCAATTGGTTCACTGCCCCTGTTGTGCCCGCCACAGGACACCTCAGACAGTGATTAAAAGGGAATCAGGTGAGAGACCTGAACTGTCCCGCAGCTGTGAGTCGCATTTCCGGCCAAACATGACGTCACTGAGATTATCGGGAAGACGTTTGGCATAGGGCGACAAGTCAGAAGACCTGCCTCTTGCATCGTCATTCAAAAGCCCCTGGGGTTGGGCTGAGACTGGAAATGTTAGGAACAAAACAAATTGCAAAGCATCTTTTGCTTCTATTGTATTGCGTCTTTACGCAGACAATGGTCGCGCAGCATGTTGAGGCACCGAAACAGTCGGGTCGTCTCGACAGCATACAGCATTTGCAGGAGGTGACCGTCACTTCACGCCAGCCCTCACGCACCATCGCCACCTCACAGACCATGCAGGGAGCCGACCTGCAGGCGCTGAGCACCACCTCCGTAGCCGACGCACTGAAGTATTTTGCCGGTGTGTTGATAAAGGACTACGGCGGACTGGGTGGACTGAAAACCATCAACGTGCGGTCGCTTGGTGCGCAGCACGTGGGCATCTATGTCGATGGCATCCGCGTCACCAATGCACAAAACGGTACCGTTGATCTGGGCAAGTTCTCGCTCTCGTCGATGGAGAGCGTGTCGCTCTATAATGCCAACAAACTCGACCAGTGTCAGTCGGCATCGGAGTATGCCAGCGGTGCCACTGTCTATCTGCGTACCCGTCGCCCCACGAAAGACTCGCTTAGCGTGCAGTTGCGCCGTGCGTCGTTCTCCACTTGGATGGCCAAGGCTAACGCGCAGTTTGAGTGGAAAGGCTGGAGCGGTTTTATTGATGGAGAATACACCGACTCGCGCGGCGACTATCCCTTCCGTTATCACTCCGAGTTTGAAGACACCGTGGGCCGCCGCGCCAACAGCGACATTCGCTATGGCCGCATAGAGGGCGCATTGTTCAAGGGTGGCTTTTCTTCACACATCTATTATTATGACTCCGAGCGCGGCTGTCCGGGCGGCATCGTCAGACGACTGAGCGACAAGTACGTGAATGTGGGCCGTGAGTGGGACCGCGACTTTTTCGTGCAGGCCAGCTACGAGCAGGAGTTCCTGGAGCATCATCGCGTAAAGGTGAACGCGAAGTACACCAACGAGTACCTGCGCTACTGTACCGACTACCCCGAGAACCAGAACACAGCCCGCGTCGACAACCACTACCGCCAGCAGGATGGCTACGGTGCTGCGTGCTATGCCTACGAGCCGTGGTCGTGGCTGACGCTCTCCACGAGCTATGACATCCGCTACAGCAAGCTGTGGGCTGACCTGAAGAAGTTCGACAACGTGTTCCGCTTGGACCAGAAGCAGGTCATCGCGGCACAGGCCAACTGGCACGGACTGCAAGGTGCCGTGTCGATGCTCCATCAGCACTACCACGACTTCACTTTTGCCCATGTTGGAGCCGCCGACCCCCTCGACCGTTGGACACCCGCTGTGTCAGCATCTTACACTTGGCAGGGTCTGACGTTGCGTGCATGGTACAAGAAGATATTCCGCGCACCCACGCTCAACGACCTCTACTACACGCAGGTGGGCAACCGCAACCTGAAGCCCGAATACACCAAGCAGTGGAACCTCGGTGCTGAGTATCACTACGACTCGCGGCACTGGAACGTCTCTGTCCAGGCCGATGTCTATCAGAACAAGATAGAGAACCGCATCGTATGTCTACCGCTGAAAGGCACCTACACATGGTCGATGATGAACTACGGCTACACCTTCTGCCGCGGACTGAATGCCACAGCCCAGGGGCGCTACCATATGGGGCCGTGGCAATTCTCGCTGCTTACCTCGCTGACATGGCAGCGCGACGTGAACCGCACCGACCCCGACGATGAGGACACTTACGACAAGCCCATCTGCTATTCGCCCACGCTCTCTTCGGGCATCACCGCCATCGTGGGCTGGCGCACCGTGCAATTCACCACCTCCTATCTCTACGTGGGCGAGCGCATGTGGAGCTATGCCGACCCCGACGACGTGCTGATGCCCTATCACAACATCGACATGAAACTCACCTACACCCACCACATCGGCAAGACCGCTGTGGGGGCGTGCCTTGAGGTGTGCGATGTGCTCGACGAGCAATACGAACACATACCGCGCTACCCCATGCCGGGACGCAACTATAAACTCACACTCACTTTAGGAATATGAAGAAGCTGCGCTACACATTATTTATAATAATAGCCCTGCTCGCAGCAGGCACCATTAGCGCCCAGGAGCGCATCATCCTGCTGAATGAGGGGAACTGGCAGAGCGACAACGGCCGCGTGACCTACTTCGAGAACGGCAGCGTGGTGTCCAACCAGTGGTTCCGCGACAAGAACGGCTACAAGCTGGGCGACACGCCCAACGACATCATCCAGGTGAGCGACAACCTCATTGCCATAGCCATCAACTGGAGCAACATCGTGCAGTTCATCACCCCCGAGGGCCGCGCCGTGGCCGCCACCGAGGACGTGCCCAACAACCGCAAGCTGTGCAGCGACGGCCGCTACGTCTATGTCAGCAGCTACGGCCACGAGTGCGGCACCACGCAGGGCATGAAGTACTTTACGAAAGGCTATGTGGCGAAGATCGACACGCAAAACGGATACAAGGTGGTCGCCGCCACCGAGGTGGGCTACGAGCCGGAGGGCATAGCCCTCTACCGGGGCCACCTCTTCGTGGCCAACACGGGCGGCTACGCCTTCGAGGAAGACCACGACTATGAGACGACGGTGAGCATACTCAATGCCGAGACCATGCAGGTGGTGAAGACCGTCGACACCCACGTCATCAACCTCTACGGCAAGATGTCGCAGAGCGGACAGTATCTGCTCATCAACTCACCCGGCGACTACTACGACACGGGGGCCTGCTGCCTCGTCTTCGACTGCGAGAAGGCGCTCAGCGGCGATGCCGACTGTTTCGTAAAACTGGAATGCGCCGCCACCTACAACTGCCCCCTTGCCGACGGCCGCTTCCTCGCTATCGGCTCGCGCTTCAGCTACTACACCAGCGAGTACACCTTCGACTACAACCTGCTCGACCCTGCCGACCTGATGCACTCCGCCGGCGTGGTGGGCGTCAGCGAGATAGGCATAGGCACGCTGCTCAACGACCTGAAGCAGCTCACCATGCCCTACGCCGTATACCAGAACCCCTACACCGGCTACTTCTATGCCACCGATGCCGGCTCCTTCGCCGCCGCCGGCCAGCTGGTGCAGTGGAGCCCCGAGGGCCGCCTGCTGGGCAAGCACAAGGTGTACATCAACCCCGGCCACCTGCTCGCTCTCCCGCCCGACGGACAGCAGTTCAGCGGAATCAGAGAAATCGTAAATGGTAAATCAGCAGATGGTAAATGCTTTGACCTGCAAGGCCGCCGCGTGGCTACTCCGCAGAAGGGGCACGTCTACCTGCGCAATGGGCGGAAGATTCTGGCACATTGAAAAAACAATCACAAAGTAGTTTGTGACATAAACAACATCTATTATTCACTAAAAACAAAAAAGTATGAAGAAATTCTTAACTTTCATGGCTCTGTGCCTTGCAGCCGTGGCATCTGCCTTTGCGCAGAGTTCAGCAATTCTTACATTTGAGGACAGCAACTATGTTGGTGGTGTTGAAAACTATTTGCATCACACCAGCGATTTCTGGTCGTCACTCATCGACAGCCCTCAGTATGGTGGCGACCTGCTCTATGGCGAAAACCACGGCGACACCGCAGTTGTGTACACCAGCACTAACTACAAGTGGTACGACAAGGGAAACACCTATCTATACCACGAGTTGCCCGAGAACTATGGTGTGACAATGTATTGGGGTGGCGGACATGCCATTTCCAACTACTGGGACGGTAACCTCAGTCATGGCGACTATTTACATCAACTTTCTGTGTATGTTCCTGACAGCATCTCTTCGAGTGGACAGGGAGGTCAGGGGCATAATGGATCTGATAATTTCTGTGTTCACTTTGGATATTCAGACAACTCTGGTTATTCGGCTCCAAACCTTCCTTATGTCACCTTTGGTGATGGAACAGCAAGATACATTGACAGTATGTGGATTAACAACACTGTTTATATGGTTAATTGCATGCTTAATGGAAATTCTTTGACCACTCCTTTATCCGATGATGATTATGTAGATATTATAGCAAAAGGATACGATGGCAACACATTGCTATTCACCAAGACCTTTCCACTCGTTAATGATGATGGAACTGTTGT
Organism: uncultured Prevotella sp.; assembly: GCA_946628315.1. GTDB lineage: Bacteria > Bacteroidota > Bacteroidia > Bacteroidales > Bacteroidaceae > Prevotella. The sequence continues at coordinate 16,730 of CAMOWH010000034.1, read as the reverse complement.
GACAACATGGACAAAATGGGATTGGAACGAAGACAATATCACCAATCCAAATCAGCCAATTACGAAAGTTACTTTCAATATGGAAAGCGAAGTAAACAATGGATATGGTTTTTCGCTTCCTGCTTACTTTGCATATGATGATGTAACAGTTAGGACACCCTCTTTAAATAATCGAATGGCAAAGGCTTCACGAAAGAAAGCAGAAGAGTCGAATGATAAATATTTTTCAGTTATCGTGAAGACGGCCTTTGATGATGATCATAACCAATATTTTTATGGCGAAACAGAAGGCGACGTACCTGATGATTTTGAGTTTGAATATGTTTCAGAATCAACGATGCCTAATCAATTAGAAGCGGGGCAAAAAGCAACAATGACAATGACTGGATTGTCAGAAGGAACAAAAATCACAGCACTTAAGGCAGCTGTGGGGACACCTTCTACAAGAGGTGGTGCAGGCAAAATAATTGCCGCTATCGATGGGACAGATGTTGCAGATATTGCTTGGTATGCAAGTGGAATGAAAAACCTTACTAACGATTATGGCACGTCTGTTAGTAGCTCGGCAGAATTGGATTTCAATTTTTATGAAAGCACGCCTGTTGACTGCAATGAAAAAATAGAATTAAAAATAGAAAATGTCAACGTGTCAGAAAAAGAATCATATAATAAAGCAATCAGCATAGGAAAAATATTTGTTTATTACAATATTGATGGTACTACAGGCATAGATGAGCAGGTGAATGCTAAGGTAAAGTCTTCTGACTATTACACCCTCCAGGGTGTTCGCGTAGCCCAACCCACCAAGGGTGGCATCTATGTGAAGAATGGCAAGAAAATGCTCATGAAGTAAAGGGATAACCAAGTCATCAGGCATATATCTGCGCACAAGCAGTGGCGCAGATATATGCTTTTCCCAATATCTGCACCACCATGAAGAAAACCTTATTTACAACCATTGCGCTGGCAATGATCGGTTTTGCCACCAATGCCGCCACGGTGAAGGTGACGATGAACCGCACGTCGCCCACGATGACACTCGCTGATAAAGCCAGCGGACAGACCATCAACGTGGGCGAACGCGACGGCATGACCTACACCTTCTCTGCACCCGCTGCCACCTACGTACTCACAGCATTGGGTACCGACGGCGAGACCGTGAACGGCACCATCGAGCTCGACGTGACGGAGAGCGACGAGGAGCAGGCCTTCTCAGTGCTTACCTGCACCACCTATGCCAGCAACTCGGGATGGACCATCGACGAGGACTACACCGTAAGCGTTGTTATCAACACGCGCGAGGGGGAGACCGTGGCGCAGACCCTCGGCCAGAGCGTGACGGCAGGACGCCGCACCTTCCTGGCCTTCGTGGGCAACAGCTACTACGCCACCCTTACTCCCAACGCTGCCCATCAGGAAGAGGGCTACATGGCCTTGCAGCGCCAGGGCACGCTCACGGCAAACGTCAACGTGCAGGGTGCCATACCGATGGGCTATGAATACAGCATAACACTGCCTGCCGATGCAGGTCTCTTCGTGGGCACCAAGGCCGCTCACTACCTGCCCTTCAGCAAGATGGAGCCGCTCGCCGAGAAGACGGAAGGCACGCAGAAGACCGTGACCTACAAGCTTGCAGCCAGCCAGGTGTACAACTACCGCACATGGCGCGAGGGCGAACTGACGCAGGCGGGCTATTTCACCATGAACGCCGACGAAACGAAGCGCCCGCAGCTGGCTTTCACCGACGACGACTACAAGGCCTTCGACCCGCAGACCATCAAGCACGACGTGACATGGAACGGCGGCTACGAGACGGGTGACATCTTCCTCAACATCAATGAGCGCGGACACCTGCGCCTCAGTCATGGAGAGACGCACGACCTGCTGGCCCTGCGCTCGTGGCAGCTCACCGACAACTCCACCAACAACTACTTCATGGAGCCCGACTTCCACTACACCGTCATCGGACTGGACGGCCAGCCCAGCACCGGCGTGGTGACTGTTGAGAAGGGCGAAACAGGTGCAGATCCCTGGGCCAACCTGAAGGCAGTGGGCGAGGGTACGGCAATAGTGCTCGTCACCTACGATGCCATCGGCTTAAATTACTACGCCTCGGGCAAGCAGGAAAAGACCAACTACATGGGCGGCGAATACTGGAGCGCCATCTGGCCGGAGAATACCGCAGCCTTCGTGGTGACGGTGGGCGGCAGCGAAAGCACCGCCGACCCCAACATGACCATCAATGAGGCCTACAACGAGGACACGAAGAAGCTGGCAGGCAAGTATGTCGATGCCGAGCACGACGTGTTTTATTACCTTGACACAGAGGAGGGCTACAGCTATACCTTCACCCCCACCGGCGTGAGCAGCGTGGAGATAGCCTATCCCACCATTGGCGAGCGCATGGCCACCTACAACGGCTTCTCGGCCGAGGGCGTGACGAAGAACGACGACGGCTCCTACACATTATTATTAAAGGAAGGTCGCCAGATAGTGCGCCTCACCGATGCCGCAGGCAACAGCGTCTACCAGGTGCTCACAGCCAAGCAGTGCCATAGAGAAATAGTAAACGCCTCGCGCGAGGGCAGCCAGATCTTCCAGCCCGGTGACAAGGTGAAGATTCAGTACAGCGGACTGCGCCACCCGGCCAACAAGATGGCGGGCATTTACAATATGTCGGCCTACGTCACCTACAACGGCACACCCAACGGCACGTCGCTCATCCTCAGTCCCAACCAGTACACCTTCGGCTCGGCCGCATCGGCACAGGCCGTAACCATCGACATTCCCTCTGACTACGACACCGAGGCCGCGCCCGAGCTGGTGATGAGCGAGGGCGTCATACAGGTGAACGGCTACGGCGACCCCATAGGCAATCACCGCAACACCACGCGCAGCGGAGGCCGCTCGGCCAATTTCACTGCCGTGGCCCACAAGACCTACTTCGGTGCCATTCCTGAGGTGCACCTCAACATATCGCCGGTGACGAACTTCATCGTGCGCCCCGTGGCCAACGTGGAGGACTGCCGCCTCAGCTTCTCGCCCGACGTAACCGACAACGGCGACGGCACCTACACTGCCACCTACGGCACCTACACCGTCACTGCCGCAAAGAAAGGCTATCGCTGCTGCCGCACACAGTTCACCATCGGCGACGACGCTGAGGGCGAGCAGACAGTGGCAATAAACATGGAGGTTGCCTCCACCCCGGAGGCGTGGGACGGCACAGAGACATCACAGCCGGCTACCGATGGCGACACACTGCTCATCAGCACCGCCGCTGAGTTGGCATGGCTTGCCACCGAGGTGAACGACAGTGCCAAATACACAACCAGCGCGGTGCTCACGGCCGACATCGACCTGGCCGACTATGACTGGACACCCATCGGCGGTCAGAACAAGACCGTGGCCTATCGCGGCAGGTTCGACGGACAGGGACACACCATAAGCGGGCTCTACATAGACCGCCCCAACGACACGCACCAGGCTCTCTTTGGCTACTGCCAGCAGGCAGCGATAAGCCGCCTCACCGTTGGCGGACAGGTGCGCGGCAAGCAGTATGTGGCCGGCATCGTGGCATTCCAAGACGAGACAAGCGTAGACCGCTGCACCAACCATGCTGAGGTGGTAGCTACCGCAGGCGTGGCCGGAGGCGTCTCAGCCTACCACTGGGACGGCATTTCCTACACAACGAACAGCATCAACACCGGCAACGTTACTGCTATTTCAAAAGCAGGTGGTATTGTTGGCAGCAACTTCCTCACCAGCGTAGTGGCCAACTGCCTCAGCGTGGGCAAGATTACGGCCAGCAGCGATCGCGGTGCCTGCGTAGGCGGAGGATACAGCAAGAATAACGTCAGCAACAACTACTCCACATACGAGTACGCAATAACCGACGGGCAGACACTCGTCAGCCAGGAGCAGCTGCTCTCGGGCGAGGTGGCGTGGCTCTTGGGTGACGCCTTCGGCCAGAACCTCGGCACCGAGCCAAATGCCGGCGAGGCAGACACCATTCCTGTGGTTGACGGCATGAAGGTGTATAAGGTGCTTTACACCACTAACCTAAGCACCGAGGCTGACTCGCTCTTCACCAACGGCACGCTGCCCACCCTCGATGCCACCGGCACATGGGTGATCACATGGCACACAGCCCCCGACGGCGACATCGTCACCACGGTAACAGCCGACAGCACGCTCTATGCCGAAATGAAGGATGCAAGCGGCATTGAAGAAATTGCCGTCTGTCAAAGCAATGCGGTCAGCAACCACCCTGTCTATGACCTCAGTGGACGCATCATCAGCGGGCAACCCAAATGCGGCATCTACATCAGAAACGGCAAGAAGATATTGGTGAAGTAACAGCAGATAACTGCTATAATTAAGCTCAGAGCAGCCAAAACGGTTGCTCTGAGTTTTTAGTGGTAATACATTCGGACTTTCTTCAAAGCCCCCCAAACAATATCAACAGGCCATAGACTATCTCTAATACGATGATGACAGAACATATCCAGAATGCAATAAACAGCCGCAAGAAGGTTTTCCTGCCGAGATATGCGCCATCGCCCCTGTTGATAATTTCATAACATCTGTTCACGTTATGTTCGAGCATTGTTGCAATGTTATTACCATGCTGCTTGTATAGTTCCGCTTCTTTCGTGGAATACTCGGCATACTTGGTCTGCAACTGCTGTACAGATTCATCATCCAGTTTGTTCGTAAAAACGACATCCCGGCTGTCAAGAATAGCCTGAGTGATGGCCTCCACGGCGTTGTCGGTGCTTTGGCTGGCAGCAGTGACGGCTGGTACTATCTTTTTCAAATCTTCAATGGCCATTTCAAGTTTGCCGACGATTTCCTTCACATCATTCACATTATTAGTGACTTGGCTTAACTGCTCCGTCAGGTTCTCTTTCTGCTCGGCAATTTCTTCCTGCTTGTTGATTTCCTCAACAAGGTTAGCATATTTGTTACTCATAATGGTTTGTTTTTAACGGTGATACCCTGTGTTTCTTCTTACTGACCTGGCCATAGGCTTACATAGCCAGTTGGCATGGTTGGCGCAGCGACGTGCCCAGTCGCGTTCGTCCTCGTCCTTATCCTTGCCCCAGTTTGACGGCGTGCTCCCACCGCCACCACAGGATTCTGATACGGTGGTGGCTGCATCGACATAGTTCATGAACAGCAGCATGGCCGTATGCAAGACATTCTCGAATGGCACAGACTCGTCGGGCATTTCGATGGCGTTCTCTAAAGCCCTGTATGCCTCCAACGGCATAGTGATGGAATAATTCTTGCCGTCAACAGGCACTATCTTCCTGAATTTAGATGGGGCTTCCTGCTTCGGTTGGGCAGCATTCAGACGCTCGGCATAGCGTTCAACGAGTGACTTTCTTCCTGCGGTTCTGGAGGTGCCCACGGCAGTACTGGGTTTCTCAGCCCTCGGAGCGACAGGACGCAGATTCTTCCATGTGTCTTCCAGCTTGGTAGATGTCAGGTTGCGGCCTTTACCCAAGATGGATGACTTGAAGCGGGAGTTGCCACGAAGTACGGTGTACCCATGCAAAACGCCTTGCTTGTCACGCTGCTCATGCACCTTGTAGCCACACCTTTCAAGGCAGTGCTTATAACTGTCCCAATCGTAACTTGGCATACTGCGAAGTATGTCGTAACAGGCATCCGTTATCTCTTTCAGGTGAGCCTCATGAATATCCTCGGGCAGCTCCCATCCACGTTCTACGTTGATGGTGTGGGCAGCCTTGGTTGCTTTTTCCCCGATGAAGGAGTCGTTCATCAGATTGCCGTCCAGGTCGATGCGGTTGATGATGATGTGAAGGTGAGGGATGCCGGACTTCGCATCAAAGTGAAGACAGGCAAATATCTGTGCCCTGTCCAGATTGAACTTGCCGCTTCCCTTCTTCTTGCCGTCCTTGGTCTGGGCAACCTTCTTGAACTCTGCGAGAAACCGCAGCGCATATTGGTACCAGTCATTTAGCGTCCAGCCTTTGGTCTCTTCAAGGGATGGGGAAACCTCCAGTCTGAGGGTCGGCTTCTTGAAGGGCTTCCGCCTGAATTTCGGGGCATACTTCTGGTGTATGGTTTCCATCGCTCCCCACATGGCGAGAGGGGTAAACCCCTCGTCAAGGTTGCGTGTCAGCACGATGTCTGCACGGTTATGCTTGGTGGCATAATTCGTCATGGCGGCACCATGGGCTATAGGCTTTGCTTTGGCTATCATACCTGATTATCTTTTGAACATTCCTTCTATCTCGGCCATTCTGCGTATCAGGCTGTTTACGCCTTCCATCCACTGCTTCATGAACTGCTCGTTGCGGAAGTATTTCTTTCGCTGTTCCTGTGGAGTACCATGAAGGGCATTCTTAATCAGAACAAGTTCACCTCGGGCAGCTTTCAGTGATATGAGGGCATCAGCCTCCTTGTCGGTCATCAACGCCTTCGGCTCATACCCCAGGGAGGTGTCATGGATGTACTGGCTTTTCTTCAGCCCACAGGCTTCAGCCATGCTGACAATCCTTTCATTCTCTTCGGGCGTATAGCACACGGTGATACGTGGATTGCGCCCTTTATGTTCTAACTTCTGTTCCATTGGTAAATGGCTTTATTTATAGGTAATTAACTGGGCTTGGACAACCCAATGCGAGCCTGCGAGTATTGCAAGAGGTCAAACAGTCGGGCAAGTAGCGGAGCGGATTGTCTGACATTGACACTTCTTGTTTAGAGAGTACGAAAATTCAGGCTCCCTTCGGGTCGTCCCAAGCCCTTGAAGTATTCACACGGCATTCTCGGCAATCGTTTAGGCTTGTGCCGTGGCGGTAGCATCCGTATTGCTCTTGCCAGTCAGTCCAAAGGAAGGCTGCACTTCGTTCTCTGGGCTGTAGCTGCCAGAGGCGGCTTCTTCTAAGGTGATGGATGGGGAAAGGTTTTCTTCATTCTGGGTGGTCGGCTCGTCACCATCATTGAATAGTTCCTTTTCCCTGCCGTTACCTTCATTAGAATTGTCACAGCTTACAGGGTCAGAATGCTTAGTGGTGTACCCATCCCTTTGTTCGATGGTTTGCCCATCTGATTGATGTGCGGACTCTCCCAAATCAATCTCATTAGAAGAAAGGGATAAGGAATGGTTGTCATTGGCATCAACAGCCGACTTGTTATCAATCGCAGCATTGGCATCAATTACTGCATTGTCAGCAATCGCTGCATTGGCTTCATTGACAGCAACGGCATCCATGCCTTTGTGGTTAGCCTTGATGCGCTGCTCGACCTGGGGATGGCGTGAGTAATGCGTATTGCGGACAACCTGATTGCCGATATACCAACTGGCCACACAGTGGACTGTGAAGACAGTGGTACGGCAATTAGGAACGGATGATACCAGTCCCACCTCATGGAACATGTCAACCATCTTGGAGGCAGTCTTTCGGTTGCACTTCCAGAGTTTGGCAAGTTCGACTTCCGAAATGGCAAACTGGCCTGGGGTCAGGTCTACTGAGTAGTCCTTCTTCTCATAGTGCGTCGGCTCCTTCACTGCCAGACGGAGGAAGGTGGCAAAGCACTTCATGCGGTCAAATCCCTGCGGATAGTTAGACAGGAAATCCAACTGCCGGTCTGATAGGAACAGACCATAATTCAAATCATTATCGTACATGGCAAATTGTTTTAATTGAAATGGGTGCGGACACCCTTCATGTTCACTTCTCATTCATGGGTTTACTCATCTGTGGAAGCCTCTGCTGCGAGTCTGCGGCAAGTCATCGGCTATGCTGATAAGGGCTTCGTTCAACTTCTGTTCTTCCGCCTTGTTCAACAGATGGATGGCATCAATGTTGATGGCGAGTGCGGCGGCTTCACGTCCGTACCTGATAGCCTCCTGGTCATCATCAATGGCTCTGTTCGCTCCTGTAGCTTCGATGTAGTCGTTCACCTTGTCACACATGGTGAAATAGCCCAGGCCAGTTTTGGCCCAATTGGCAGCTGAGTAAACGGCACTCTCTTTGAGTGCAGACAGTTCCTGTTCCTTCATGTCAGTGCTTCTTGCTTAGAGTTTGCATGTGAAGACGGGCTTCTTCGTCAATCTCCTCTTGGGTATAGACACGGTTCCTGCGAATCCACGAAAGGATGTCTGCCTTCTCGAAGAAGATCATCTTTCCGTTGGGTCGGTAGAAGGGGATGCTCTGGTCGCACGTCATCTTATATAAAGTGCTGCGAGCCATGCCCATGAACTTGGCGGCTTCTTCCACGGTTAATACTTCCTTGCCATTGTCAAGGATGTCTTCCAGAGAGTCAACGCGCTTCTGGAGTTCTGCAACCTGTCGTTGCAGTTGGGTGTCCTTTGGGACGGAATTCTGCTGATTCATTTTCAAATACTTTTTAGTTTTACTATTTTACTATTCACAAATATTTCGTTCAATCGGGCGGCAAAATAAATAAGACTTTCTCAAACAAAGGAAAAAGAAGAAACCAAACTCTTGATTTAACACTTTTACGACTTGACGGGTTCTAAATCCTGTCCCGATTAGGACCAACACTGCCGGATGCTTTCATTTGAATTGCCTCTGCAATCACCGTCCTTCGTCACACTCTCACTGACCAGATAAGCCATGGCTTTTGCCAGTCAAAAGAGAAATGTGGCGATGCGAAGTTAGGGGTAAAAGATAAGGTGAAAGAAAAACAGCGAAACAAATGTATGTTTTTTCAGCATACTTAACTTTCGAGTATGATTTTAAGCGAAAAATCAGACTATTAAATTGTTTGGGATGGTCATTTTCTTTCACTATATTATAATCGGAAAGAAGGGAGCCTGGAACACCAGTTCGTGCCACTTCCGGCAGACAAATCCCACGGCAAAATATCTCGCTTAAAAAAGTCGTAACAAATCGCACCATTCTCAAAAGTTTTTTGTATCTTTGCATTGTGTTTCAAGTCACCGTGCACCACATTTCGGATGCTTCGATTTATTTAACACAATTTTGGTGCAGATTTGTTACGTTCGAAGAAAATAAAAATTAAAGCATCTGGAACACAGAGGATTACAAACTTTCTAAAACTTACGAAGTAAAGCATGGCTCCGTAGAAGTGGACTGTCAGATATCGTGTTGTCCATTTTGCCCAGGCACCTTCCCATTTCGGCAACAGGGAGAATGCCCATTGGATAGGCCCGAAGATAGTCAGCATACCAAGCAGGATCTGCTGGCAGTACATAGTAGCCCACCAACCGATACGGTAGATAATCAGGGCAAGGAACATCAGCAACTTGTCGAGAAACACGATGGTTCCAGCCGTCACCACCTTGGCATACTGGGCTGTAATTTCCTTTTCCTGTCGGCGCATATCATCAGCCGTTCCCATATCAAGGGCAGAATCATCAGTGTTCTTCAGCTTATCGAGGAGAAAGGTATATTCCTCTCTCTTGGCAATCACACTGTCATTGAGCTGTTTGATATAAGGCACAACTTCATCGTATTTCTGCTGTACCTGAGCGGCCTCTGTCTCATAGAGAGCATTGGTATAGCTGCCGATACAGTTGGGAATATATGCAAGGATGCTCAGAAAGCTGCCGTTCACATTCTGAGGCCCTACACCCGTTGTCGAAGGTGGATACCAGAACATCATAATCATTGACACACCCAGTACGCGCAAAATTTTCAGTACGTCCAGTGGTTCGTGGCGCACCTGCATCTTATAGGTCATTCCTGCAGCCATCACAATGGCGAACAGTGCACCGAGGCACATGCTCATCTGAAGGATCCACCAGAAAGGGCCATTGCTACCGATGAAGTCCGAGTTCAGCAGGAACTGGTTGGTCTGGAATATCACATCATCTATCTCGTCTTCCAAAAGTCCGACACCCATGAAGTCAAAGGCTTCATCGACCATCGGTTCAAGTTCTCCTATTTCTGCCATATCTTTCCTTGTTTATCTGATTATTGTTTATCGTCTTGTACGTATTGCCTGAACAGCGGCAATCTTCCATCTGGTAATACCATTCAGGCTGCTTTTCCTTACCAGACCGTCCGGTCTATGTAACTTGCGGTTACTCCAAGAAAGACCTCTACGCTCTTTCAGGATTCTCAGCTGTTTTAGCAGAAGGGCATCGCGCTGCTTCACGTCTTTACAAATCTGCAAATACTGCGTCTGACGTTCTGAGTTAGGGATATAACCGCCCTGAATATACTGGACTCCAGACACGATCATGTCATAGATTTCCTTCCAGCCTTCATAGGTCTTATAGCTGCCACCGACAAGGGTAATCTCCTCGATATGCTCCCTGAAACGGTCAAGGGCACCGTTGACCTTACCTTTCTCCACAAGCCAGACGGCATCCACCTCTCTGTCGAGAAGGTTGGCGGCTTCGACCTTGGCACGTTTCACCAAGTCAGAGTCAATCTTCTCGGCATAGGGTTCCTGGAGCTTCATGTACGCTGCCGTCATGGTACGGTAAGAGAGTTTGTTTGTCTCTGAGGCACTGTTACGGTAACTCTTATGGAAGACATCATAATAAAGGTCAGGAGTGAGACTGCCTGAGCCTGTTTCCTGCACAGTTACCTGATTCATAACAGCATCATCGTGGTTGTAGGTGACACTCTGGGCTTCTGCTGTCAGAAGAGCCACCGTAGCCAGAACTGCTGTGATAATCGGTCTTTTCATATTTTCGTATTTACGTATTGTCATATTCTGATATTTCTATCTTCTTCTATTCAGAGCGTCCACAGTGGATTTCTTCCAACGACCGAGAGCTTCAGCACCAATCTCACGGACATTTCTGTTGCGGTACACCTCGCCCTTATAGTAGGTCAGGCGAATCTGAATGTATCGCCAGGTTATCATATAGGCCGTGTTGATGATCTTTCGGATATTATCCAGTGACTCGTCAATATGCAGGATGATATCAATGAGTTTGGACGTGTTGCAAGGAACCTGTCCTGTGCCATAGGCTATGATAGCAGTAAAGGAGGCATATATGTCCTTACCGTCCTCTGCTATCTGCTCCATAGCCTTTGCACCGACACTGATGATGAGCGTATCACCCATCTGGATGTTACCCCGAAGCAGCAGTTTCTCGTTATACTCATCAATCAGACTTCTATAGTCATTGATCCGTTTCTTGACATCGGTATAGGTGGTGGCTGCATTCATGACAGTTGTCGTGCTGTTGGCTATCAAATCGAGCACATCAAAAAGGCGTGTGAACTCATCGAGGCTGACATTGACCTCGTAATGGTTCTCCACGGCCTTCTTGCTGTACTGATGAAGCACCTCGTTAGCCTGCTCGATACCGTCACGCACCATCAGCACGGAACGGATGCGCTTATGGTCACGGATAAGTGCCTCGACGGTTTCCACGTCAAAGTTGAACTGCGCCATCATCGTCTGAGGCACCAGCATAACAAGCAACAACAGGTATCGGCAGTAGCTTCTCATAGGTCAACGGTTCTCTTTGAGTCGCTTCAACTTACCCTGAACATCCTGGAGCTTGCCGTTAAGGTCAACCATGGCACATGCATGCTTACACAGGGCAATTGCCATCTCTTCACCGAGCTGGTCGCCCATGCTGATGAGTCCCTTCAACTCCTTTTCCTTCGTTTCGAGCTTCTTGATCAAATCTTTTCTTTTCATTGCTTTTGTTTTTAAATGTTTTGAACTAATACCTTGAATTTATATATGCCATCAATATGATGAATAGCACGCTTCCGAGAATGGCCATCAGGAGAGACAGGCACACATAGACGAGAATCCATAGTCTGGCATCCTCTGACCATTGTTTGAAAAACCGTTTCATATGTCACCTCCAGTTTCATCATCCCTACGTCTGGTATTCGACAGGACTGCCTGCCCGGCACTTTCCTTCCAACGGTTCAGAGCTTCGATGCCAATAGACCTGCGCTTGCTGTGGTCGATGCCGTTCATAACGGTGTTGAACAGCATACTCGTCAGGCTCTGGCTGGTCTTGATATAGCGTTCGAGCATGGCCAACTTGGTATAGATTGTGACAAGTCTAGATTCTATGTCACGGGCAATAGCCAGACGTTCACTGGCCCAAAGCAGATGCGGAAGGCCGTCATCCTCGTCTTCCACCTCAACTGGGGTTGACCTGCGGTATTCAGCTTCTACCGTACATGATGGATAGTCCTGGGCTATCTCAGACAGTCGGCGGTTGATAACATCTGCCCGCTGCTGGTCATCGAGTTCCGGATCAACCTCCATGACTTCCACAACATCCGAGTAGCTGTATTCAGAAGTCAGTTCCCAGTCAATCTGGAGAATGGCTCTATGGATGCGGATGCCAAGGAAATACTTGGGCTTGCGCTGCAGGCTGAGTCTGGCACGGAAAGTTACAAGACTCTCCATGCCGTCCATCTTTCCCTTGCGTATATACTCATAGCCACTCCAGTAGCCTTCTCCTTGCCAAGTGATGCGATAGGCAGCCTGCACATCGTGCATGATAGACGGGATGCGGTTCACATCATCGGTCTCATGTGAGAATTCTTCTCGTGCTTCCTCTGATGCCTCCTGAATCTGGCGGTAGCTTTCCTTGGCAGCAGTTAACTTGGCTTCAAGACTGTTGAGCTGACTTTGTATCTCATTGTATCTGGCCATCAGGGCTGCATCATAACCGAGGTCACGAAGCTGGACGGAAATGTTAGTCTGTTCCTGTTCTAAGCTGGAAATCTGACTGTTCAGGTCATCAATCTCTGCCTGCTTCTCACTGAGCATCTGGTCAAGCTCGCTGGTGGGATTGGTGTCAGTAAGGGTTGTTTCCATGGCATAACGCTTACTATTCTCACCAAGAGACTTGCCCTGATCACCATTTTCCTTCCATGATGTACTGCCTTCGCCCAATTTCTGGCCGTCCGTACAATGTACGGTGAAGGTAACGGCTGAAACACCTTTTACCTTAGCGGCATCGGTTGCCTGATAGTAGTGTTTGGAGTCCATGCCCAGATAGTACTTCTTGCCATTCTCCTGTTGGGTGTTGTAGTAATAGAGCTTGGCATTCATCTGAGAAAGGAATCCGTTCAAGTCCATGCTGTAGCTGTCAAAGACATCCTCATAGACTTCCTCTGTGTGGTTCCAGTTCTTGGTGACTGTAATCTCATAAGCGTATGCTTTCTGATACTGGGATCCATTACGGCTGATGAGATATGCATTGCTGTAATAGTTGATATTATAGCGGTAGCCGTCATTGCTCTGATTCAGCTGGTTGACACGACTGCGTGACCATCCCGCATAGCTTTCAGAATTAGACAATGCCTGTTCACGCTGAGCTGAGTTAGGATAGAAATTAGGATCGGTCGTGTCGAAACGAGTCCATTGAGAAACATATATCACATTATAGTCATCAGTAGGAGGAGTATAGCTACACAGAGTCTCACTACCTGAATCCTGACTGTAGATATAGTAACGCTGGGTGTAGTATCTGTTTTCTCCGTCAGTACTGTAATCGGAAATCATCTGCTCAATGTCATAGGTGTTGCTCTGGAAGAGGTTCAGCAAAGCCGTAGAATCCCTGCTGCCAAGAATACCGAGAACTATATTTTCTATACCACTGCCTGCCATACCCTCATAGATAGCGCCGACATTGTTATACAGGTTGTAGATCTTCTGAGGTACACCGCCAAACAGACTGGCCACATGACTATTGTTCATTATATTGGCATTGATGCCGCCTGCACTGGCTATGGCAGCACCAGTGGCCACAATGTCATCAAGGTCTGCCTGCAGGTCTTCCTTGGTGATATTGTCGGCAAGGGTCGTCATATCATCGAAGGTGGCTTTCCAATCCACACCCCCCAGATGCTGAAGGTCGAACATCGCCTTGACTCTATCACTGATCTGAAGGAAGGGAATGTCACGGAAACTGAGGGCATTGTTGGTGACAACGCTCTCGAACTGCATACAGAGGCTCTTGGTGTCCTCAGTAGTCTTGATGAGGAAGGGCACCCAGTATGGGGCGCGGTCTGGATATTGCACCATCAGTTTGGCTACATCAATGGTCTTTGGGATGATGTTCTGGCTGACAAGGCGATAGATACGCTTATAATAGGCGTTCTCCTGTGCATTGCCGAACTTACCTGCATCGCGAAGGTGCTTATAGTCCATGTACTTCGTCATGAAGATACCTGCCGAGGCAATCTCTGCATTCCGGTAATGCTTCAGCATCACCCTGACACTCTCATCGCCCATCAGCTCCATGGCTCCTTCCGTATTATAGGCAAGGAGCATGGCCTGGGCTGTCTTCCAGTCAATATTGATGCTGTAATAGCCTCCGGCCTGCATGGAGCGGCTGATGAGAGAAATGAAGAATATGACAAAGATACGGTATTTCATAACGGACAATTCTTAATAATCTATGGTACTGATGACAGGTGGAAGGTTCAGCACACGGCCTGCAGCCTTGACTTTCTGGGCAAACTCGATCGGTTTCCTGATACCGCTTCTGTCCCAATCCTCACAATAACGGCGGATGGCTTCCTCGAAGTCACAGTGCAACTGGTCATGGTAGAGCATCAGGCCTTCCTTCTCGATCTTCTCGGTGGTATAGGCCATATAACACTCATGGGGTTCCTCGACGCCGATAATCATGCCGTTGTTACCACGTTTGATGAAGACTTCCTTGAACTGACCACGGCCTTCCTTATTCTCCAGTCGGTTGATGGTGAAGATCTTTTTCTTGTCAATCGCTGTCAGTGCCAGGGTATCGGCAATGGGAGCGAACTTCTCCTTGAACTTACTCTGGTCAAGCAGGATGAACACACCAGAGTTGCTGATGATGGCATCCTTGACAATCTTGTTGCCCGTGATGTCCTGAATGTCCTGAGTTACCACACCGACGGATGCCCAGTGCTTTCGGGCTGTCTTATAGAGATACTGGATATATTCTACCATCGACGGGGTTGCAATGGCTTTCCATGCCTCTTCAATGACCAGTGTCTTACGGCACTTCTTGATACGCATCTTCTGGGTGAACACATCCATGATAATCAGCAGCACGATAGGAGCGAGTACGGGATTATCCTTAATCTGATCCAACTCAAAGACAATGAACTTCTCATCGAAAAGTGATGTTTCCATGTCGCTGTTAAGGGTTTCCTCATACTCACCGCCTTTGTAGAAGGTGGAGAGGATTGCTGCATAGTCGTGGATGTCGAACTTGGAGCGTTCCAGATTCATCTCCTCCATCAGCTGTGGAATACGCTGTAGGGAGAACTCATAGAAGGTGTTGAACGAGAGACTGGTGACTCGCAGCTGTTTGCGACGGTCTTCCATCTCGTCAATACGATGGTCTATCTCCATGAGGTATCTGTCCTGCATGGTCTCTGGCAACAGACGCTGAATCTGACGGGTGGCGGCAATAACCTCACCTTCAGCAGCTCCAGGATCATTGGCCAGATTACGGAGCTTCTCGATTTTCTCCATTGCACGGTCAGCGGCAGACTTTACTGCCTCGCTTGCTGCCTGAGACTCTTTCTTAACCTCAGCTTCTTGCTCTTCGCGGAACTTCTCGTTCTGTTCCTTGACGAACTTATCATAGGCTCCACTGGTCTTGTCGGTCAGCAGCAGACGTTCGCGCAGTTCCTTGCGCTCTGCATCAGAATAGCCATTGAAAGGATGGAAATATTCCTCATAATATTCGTAGACTACCTTGTTCAGAATGGTTTCCTGTACTTTGGTGTACTCACTGTTACCCTTATAGATAAGGAATATAAGGCTCTTGATGAAGTTCTTCTTCTCATCGAAGTTCTTCTCGTACTCCTCGCTTGTGACCTTGAAGGGATTCATGGAGATAGGATGCTCCTTGGTATAGGAGATATAGATGCCTCCCTTGACCTGACAAAGTACCTGATAGCTGTTGCCGACATCGACAATGACAACATCGGTGTCCTGCTCGAAGAACTGGCGCATAACGGTATTCATAAAGAAACTCTTACCGCTTCCACTTGGGCCAAGAACAAAATAGTTACTATTGTCTGTCATCTTCTCGGAACCTTCCTTGCCTGTAAAGTCAATGGGCATGGGAACGCCCTGGCGGTCTGTGTACCAGAACTTCAACGGGGTATGCTCTCCATGCTGCTGGCTCTCCTTATACATCAGGCAGAGGGCAGCATCACTGAGCGTCAGGAAACGGTCATAGTCGGCATTCAGTCGGCTGCAGTTGCCGGGGAACGACGAAACGAACAGCTCCAGCTGATTGTAGGCACGTTTAGAGATCTGGATATTCATGCGGCTGAAGAAGTTCTCCAGATAGTTGTTGGCCTTGGACATGCTGGCTTCCTTCGAGATACATACTGTCAGACTGAAATGGGCATAAACAAGCTGTTTGTTCTCACGGGCAATAATGTCCTGTACCTTCTTGATGTCTTCAACGGCAAGGGCATTGCTGGGAGAGGGGATGGAGCTGTGGCGGTTCTTTTTCTTATCGAGCATGGCCAGCTCATGCTTCTGGTTGGGCATGAAGATGACCTGGTTATAAACAGCGGACTCGATGCCGGGGATGCTATCGATACCTGCCAGCAGGTCAACGGGCATCTCACTGTTGTTGACAGTCATCAGCGTATAGGGACGGATGATGGTGGGCAGATTGATATTGTCAACATCGACCAGGCTGAACACACGGCAATGGCGGTCACCCATCAGGATGTCCTCGCCATCGACCTTGAAATTGGTCATGGAATAGTGCGCGTCACGGAAGTTCATGGCGAAATAGCGGTCAACAT
>CAMOWH010000033.1:0-21828 GCA_946628315.1 uncultured Prevotella sp. | reverse complement strand
GCACCTTGCCGCTGGCAGGGGCTACGGTGTTGTAGGCACGTGCCAGACGGGTGATGGAGTCGAGGAAGATGACGACGTCGTGTCCGCACTCAACCATGCGCTTGGCTTTCTCGAGCACGATGCCTGCAATCTTGACATGGCGGTCGGCGGGCTCGTCGAAGGTGGAGGCGACGACCTCGGCATTGACGGTGCGGGCCATGTCGGTCACCTCCTCAGGGCGCTCGTCGATGAGCAGCATCATGATGTATGCCTCGGGGTGGTTGGCGGCAATGGCGTTGGCAATGTCCTTCATGAGGATGGTCTTACCGGTCTTGGGCTGTGCCACGATGAGTGCACGCTGTCCCTTTCCGATGGGCGAGAAGAGGTCAACGATGCGCACCGAGGGATTGGTGGTGGCAGGGTCGCCGCAGAGGGTGAACTTCTCTTCGGGGAAGAGGGGAGTCAGGTGCTCGAAGGCTACGCGGTCGCGCACTTCCTGTGGGTTGCGTCCGTTGATGGAGTTGATATTGCTCAGCGCAAAGTACTTCTCGTTGTCGTGGGGCGGACGTACGGTGCACTCCACGACGTCGCCGGTCTTCAGTCCGTAGCGTTTGATTTGCTGTACGTTGACATAGACGTCGTCGGGTGACGAGAGGTAGTTGTAGTCCGAAGAGCGCAGGAATCCGTATCCGTCCTGAAGGATTTCGAGCACGCCGTTGGCGGTGATGAGGTCGGAGAAGTCGAACTCGGTGCGGTTGCGTCCGAAGTCGTTGCGTGCGGGAGTCGTCTTAGGCTCCTGCACCTGCTGCTGTGCCATGGGGCGGTCGAAGATGTCGAGCGAGGGGATGGCAGCCTGGTCTTCTACAGGCAGGTCAACCGTCGTGATGAAGTCAGTGCCGTCGCCGGGGTCGCCTTCCCACACACCGTCGGCAGTGTCGTTGGTGTTCAGCTTCTTCTGCAGCTGGCTGATCTGCTCCGGCTTGATGTCCTCTGAGGGTGTCGCATCTTCTGCTGTTGCTTCAGGAACGATCTGATCGGCCTTGGCCTCCTCGGCCTCCGTAGCCGGTTGCCCGTCTGTGGCAGCCTGTTTGGCGGCTTCGGCTGCTGCCAGCTCCTCCAGTTCCTTCTTCGACTTGCGTCCGCGCTTCTTGGGGGCGGGCTTCTCAGCCTCGGCAGCCGGTTGGGCTACGGGTTCTTCTGCATTGTTCTCTGCTACGCTGTTCTCTTCTGCAGCAGCCTGCTCTGAGGCTTCCTGCTCGGCAAAGAGGTCGTCGAGCGACGGTTTCTTGGCCGCCTTGCCCTTCTTGGGCTTGGCGTCCAGGTTCTCGCCTTCGCTGCCGCTGACGGTGTAGACCTTGTTGTTGTCTTTGGCAATACGTGCGCGTTTGCGTTTTGGGGTGGGCACTCCTGCTGCCGAGTTTTCGGCGGCTTTGTCCAGAATGGCGTAGACGACCGCTTCGAGTTCATCGTTCTGCGACACCTTGACACCCAGTTCACCGGCTATCTCCATGAGTTCGGGGATAGGAAGTTTTTCAAGTTCTTCTTTCGTGTACATATAATATACAGTAATTCGTTAATGATTCAATGTCGTGGATTAGCTGAAAACTATGGAAAAGAATGCTTCAGGAAAGAAGCACGTTTTCTGTAATTCGGTTGCAAAGGTAATGATTTCCCGTGAAACAGCCAAATTTTAGGCTACTTATTTAGTTTTTTTATGGGTCACTCTCTGGAGGCGTTCTTCAAGGGAAAGGGCTGCAAAGGCTTTCCACCCAGTGCAGCCGTCGGTTTTGTCGCTGAGATAGTCGAGGTCGTGCATGTGGGCATAGGCTTCCATCTCGAAGGGGTTGAGCAGGTAGCCGGCGTTCCTGAGGTGCTTGCGGTAGTGACAGGCCTGAAGCCAGTAGACGAAGTAGCGCCAGTAGAAACAAAGCCACGAGTCGTGCGTGGAGCGTGCCTGGTAGAGGTGTATCATCTCGTGGTTCTTGATGGCGTCGAAACGGGTGTTCATGGCCTCCGCCTCCTCCTGGCTGTGGGTGATGATGTGGCCGAAGAACGTCAGCCCGTCGTAGCCCTTGCGAATCCAGAAGGGCAGGGCCACGGCCGGCATGTCCTTGGTGCGGCTGGGACGGACGGCCCGTACCAGCAGGGAGACAATCATGAGGGGATGGGGCTTCATTCCGGCTGTTCTGTATAGCGGGCCACGAAATCGTCCTCCGAGAGGATGGGAATGCCCAGCTGCTGGGCCTTCTTGTTCTTGCCGGAGGTGGAGGTGACGTCGTTGTTAATCAGGAACGAGGTGCTTCCGCTGACGGCAGAGGCCACCTTGCCACCCTGCGACTCGATGTAGGCCTTCAGCTCGTTGCGGTTCTTGTAGTGACGGACGTCGCCCGTGATGACGAAGGTGAGTCCCTGGCAGAGGTCGCCCGACGGCACCGTGCTGGCAGCGACAATCTCCAGGTTGGTCACCAGTCTGTTGTATCGTTCCAGATTCTTTTGGTCGCGGAACCAGCGTACGAACTGTGCAGACTTCTCCGGTCCGATGCCCGGAACGTGGGCAAAGACATCCTGCGGTTCCTGTGGGGCGGAGAAGAGGTCGAGCGGGGCAGCGTTGTCTCCTACAGCCTCGCTGACCAGCCGGTCCAGCGGATAAGCCGAGAGCAGCCGCTTGCAGACGTCCAGTCCGCAGAGGGGAATGTTGAGTGCATAGAGCAGCCTGTGTGCCTCGACCTTGCGCGAACGGTCGATGCTGTTCATGATGTTGGAAGCCGAGCGCTCGCCGAAGCCTTCCATCTTCGCCAGGTCGCGGATGTGGGTGCGCAACTGGTAGAGGTCGGCATACTCGCTGACCCATCCCAGATTGATGAACTTGGAGAGCGTCTGCTCAGAGATGCCGTCAATGTTCATGCCCTCCTTGGAGACAAAGCGTGCAAACTTCTTGAGCTGTTTGGCCGGGCAGTCGGCATTGGTGCAGTGCAGGGTCTTGGTGCCGCTGGCCTCGCTCTCGGTGATGACGGCAGGAGCGTGACAGACCGGACAGGAGTCGGGAACGGTGAACGTCCCCACGCCGGCTGTGACTTGGATGACCTTTGGGATGATTTTGTTGGCCTTGATGACACTCAGCCGGGTGCCCGGACCGCCAATGCCCAGACGCTCGCACTCGCTGATGTTGCACAGCGAGGCACGCTTGACGGTGGTGCCCTCCAGTTCAACGGGTTCAAAGATGGCTACGGGCGAGATGGTGCTGGCAGCGCACGACCACTCAATCTCCTTCAGCGTCGTCTGGGCCGACTCGTCCTGCCACTTGAAGGCCAGTCCGGCACGGGTGGCGTGGTGGCCTGTGACGCTGCCCGTCTGGGCATAAGCCGTATCGTCGTAACAAACCACCAAGCCGTCGACGGGGAAGGGATTCTGCTTGGAGGTCACCTTCTGGGTGAAGGCGTCAATGCCGCTGCCAACAGCTGTTGCGTCCGGGTGGTCAATATACTGTCGCTCGACGGTGTTGAACCCTTGCTGGTCGAGCCACTGCATACGCTCGCCCCAGGAGTTGATGTCTTGGTCGGTATGTACGAGTGTGAAGGGAATCCAGCGTATGTGGCGGTCCATGATGTCCTGAGGGTCCTTGACGCTGAGCGAGCCCGACGCCAGGTTGCGCGGGTTGGCATAGTCCTCGCCGCTCTCCATGAGGTAGCGCTCGAAATCGTCGTACGAGATGACGGCCTCGCCGCGAATGACCACATGGCCTCGGTCGCTGATGGTTGCCGGAATGCCGCTGATGGCCTTGTGCAGATGGGTGATGTTGGTGCCGATGTGCCCATTGCCGCGAGTGACAATCTTCGACAGCTTCCCGTCGTCGTAGGTGACGACCAGGGTCAGTCCGTCGAGTTTCCAGGAAATCCAGATGGGGCGTTCCTCGGCCCATTTCACCAGCTCTTCGGGCTGCTTGGTCTTGGCCAGCGAGAGTGCGGCGTATTCGTGCTCTTCCTTCTGACCCTGAGTGGTATCCTCGCTGACCTTCTGGGTTGGCGAGTCGGGGAGGGTGGTGCCTGTCTCCGTCTCCAGCCGCTTGAGTTCGTCGAAGCGCTGGTCCCACTCGTAGTCTGTCATACGTTCCGCACGCCCGTTGTAGTAAGCGTCTGAGGCTTCGTTCAACTCACGGATGAGTTGCTGCATTCGTAGTATCTTATCTTCCGGCATAGTAACATTGCTTTAATGGTGCAAAAGTACGAAGAAAAGGGCGATAAACCAAATTTAGCGCCAAAATATTTGGCCGATGGAAAAATAATCCGTAATTTTGCAGAGTTTTTTAAAACTAAACCGAAGTAGTCATGCAGAAAATGTTTTTTGAACTCATACAGGTATCGCTCGGACAACTTGACTGTCTGGACCGTGCCCCTTCCGAAGGGGAGTGGGAGATGTTGCACGAATGGTCGAAGAAGCACGGACTGACGGCCCTGTGCTATCAGGGTGTCGTCAAATTGTTCGAGTTCGGGCTGCGGGCTCCCCAAGACCTGAGCATTGACTGGATGGCAGAAGCTGAAGAGGAGGAAACAGGAGGGAATGAGGCTCAGCAGATTCCGGCTGTCAGCCACCCGCTGCGCCGTATGCTGGTGGACCGCTGGCTGTCGCGCAACGGAGCCTCGCTGACCGAAAAGGCTGGCGAACGGCGTCAGTATGTGCCTTCGGCTCATCTTGTCCTGCTGCTCTTGCAGGCTTTTGAGGATTTCCATGCCGGCACGCTGACCTTGAAGCCGGTGGTAGACTGCTTCACGTTGTTGCAGGAGCATGGAGATTCGCTGGGGAAGTTCCGTGACGGGTCGTCGGTTCCCCAGATGCTGCAGACGTTTGGCATCTGGCACTTCTCGCAGGCCATGATGTGGGCAACCCAACAGGTGTGCCTGCTTCCCGCTGACAAGATGCCGGTAACTCCCAAGACGGCTGCAGGACGCTTCCTGCTGGAAGAACTGACGGGCGGCAAAAAGCCCTGGAAAATCCGCCTCAAGAACCGCATCAGGAAATTCCTGATGTTCTAAGTAGCGTATATATAATATAGATGATATCTGTAGAATCACTGCATGTAGAATTTGGCGTGAAGCCTTTGTTCACTGACGCAAGTTTCGTGGTGAACGACAGGGACCGTATAGCCCTGGTGGGGAAGAACGGCGCCGGAAAATCTACGTTGTTAAAAATACTGTGTGGGAAGCAGCAACCCACAAGCGGTACCGTCAGTGTACCCCACGACACCACCATAGGCTATCTGCCCCAGGTGATGGTGCTGCAGGACGACACTACCGTACGCCAGGAGGCGCAGAAGGCTTTTGCCGACGTGACGAAGATGAAGGAGCGTATTGACGCCCTGAATCGTCAGCTGAGCGAGCGTACGGACTACGAGAGTGAAGACTATATGGCGCTGGTAGAGCGCTTTACGCAGGAACACGAGCGCTACCAGATGATGGGGGCCGAGGGCTGCGAGGCAGAGCTGGAGCGTACGCTCGTCGGCCTGGGCTTCAGCCGTACTGACTTTGACCGTCCGACCAGTGAGTTCTCGGGCGGCTGGCGTATGCGTATAGAGCTGGCCAAAATCCTGTTGCAAAAACCCGACGTGCTGTTGCTGGACGAACCCACAAACCATCTGGACATCGAGTCCATACAGTGGCTGGAGCAGTTTCTCGCCCAGTCGTCAAGTGCTGTGGTGCTGGTCAGTCACGACCGTGCGTTCATCAATAACGTGTCGAACCGTACGCTGGAAATCTCGTGCGGCCGAATCGTAGACTACAAGGTCAAGTACAACGAGTATGTCGTGCTGCGACAGGAACGTCGCGAACAGCAGTTGCGAGCCTATGAGAACCAGCAGAAAGAGATGGCCGATATGCGCCAGTTCATAGAGCGTTTCCGCTATCAGGCCACCAAGGCCGTGCAGGTGCAACAGAAAATCAAGCAGCTGGAGAAAATGGTACCCATAGAAGTGGACGAGGTGGATAACTCGGCCATGCACCTGAAGTTCCCTCCCTGTCTTCGCTCGGGTGACTATCCCGTCATCTGTGAGGACGTCCGGAAAGACTATGGTGCCCACAGGGTCTTCGACCAGGTAACGCTGACCATCAAGCGCGGCGAGAAAGTGGCCTTTGTGGGAAAGAACGGCGAAGGAAAGTCAACGCTGGTGAAATGTATCATGGGCGAGATACCCTTCGACGGTCACCTGAAGATAGGCCACAATGTGCAGATAGGCTATTTTGCCCAGAATCAGGCACAGCTGCTGGACGAGAGCCTGACGGTGTTCCAGACCATAGATCATGTGGCCAAAGGGGAGATTCGCCTGCGCATCAATGACATTCTGGGAGCCTTTATGTTCGGAGGTGAAGCCTCGGATAAGAAGGTGAAGGTGCTGAGTGGCGGTGAGCGGAGCCGGCTGGCCATGATACGCCTGTTGCTGGAGCCCGTCAACCTGCTGATTCTCGACGAACCGACAAACCATCTGGACATGGCGTCAAAGGATGTACTGAAGGAGGCTATCCGTGCCTTCGACGGAACGGCCATCATCGTCTCGCACGACCGCGAGTTCCTGGACGGGCTGGTCAGCAAGGTGTATGAATTCGGAGGAGGCAGGGTCCGCGAACATCTCGGCGGCATTTATGACTTCCTGCAGTCTAAGAATCTGACCGACCTCTCCCAGTTGCAGAGTGCTCAGAATACCCAGAGTGCTCAGAAAACTCAGAACAATCAGAGTACTCCAAGTACTCCGAAGCCCCAGAGCTATGCCGAGCACAAGGAGAAGCAAAAGCAATTGCGCAAAGCAGAGAAAGCGGTAGAGGAGTCGGAGCGTAAGATCAACGACATGGAACGCCGCCTGAAAGAACTCGACGAACTGTTGATGAAGCCTGAAAACGCTTCGAACATGGAGTTTGTGACAGAGTACACTACCACCAAGAAGTCGCTGGACGAAGAAGTGGAACGGTGGGAGAAACTCTCAGAAGAACTGGAACAATTATCGACTCATTAAAACAATAAAACATGAAAAAACTTTTAACGATGATGGTATCAGCTACGATGGCCATTACAGCATCAGCACAGTTGAGGTCGGGTATCAGTCTTAATGACCTTGATACCAGTGTACGGCCTGCAGACGACTTCTATCAGTATGCCTGCGGTGGCTGGATGAAGAACAACCCGCTGCCTGCAGCCTATTCGCGCTATGGCAGTTTCGACCGTCTGGCCGAGGACAACAACAAGCGTATCAACGGTATCCTGAAGGAACTGCTGGAGAACAGCTACCCGAAGGGCTCTGTTGAGCAGAAACTGAGTGACCTCTACAAACTGGCTATGGACTCCGCACGTAGGGAGAAGGACGGACTGGCTCCTGTAATGCCCCTGCTGAAGAAACTGGATGCTGCCAAAAACAAGGAGCAACTGTTTAAGATACAGTTGGAGATGGCTCCCTACGGTGAAGAGGAGTTCTTTAACTCCTACATTGGCGCAGACGAGAAGAACGCTACGCAGAATATCCTGAACATCAGCCAGGGCGGACTTACGCTGGGCCAGAAAGACTACTACGTGGAAAACGACGAGGCCACCGTCAAGATTCGTAAGGCCTACCAGCAGTATATCGTCAATATGTTCCAGCTCTTCGGCTACAAGAAAGGTGCGGCAGAGAAGAAGATGAAGAACATCATGAAGATTGAGACGGCATTGGCTAAGGTGTCTAAGTCGAGAACCGAGCTGCGCGACCCCATTGCCAATTACAACAAGATGACACTGACGGAGTTCAACACGCGCTATCCGCACTTCCAACTGGAAAAGCAGGCTAATGCCGCAGGCATCAAAAGCGAGCATATCCAGGAAATGATTGTCGGACAGCCGGCATTCATGGAGGCTGCTGACAAGATTTTTGCAGCGATGACTGCAGCAGAATACCGTGACGTGATGGAGTGGGGCATCATAGACAATGCTTCCGGTATCCTGAACGATGCTGCGCGTGCTACGGCTTTTGAATTCTATGGCAAGGTGCTCTCTGGCCGCAAGGAAGATCATCCGCTGTGGCGTCGTGCCACCAATCAGGTGCAGGGCGTCATGGGTGAGGCTCTTGGAAGAATCTATGTCCAGAAGTACTTCCCGGCATCCTCGAAGGAGCGCATGAAGACACTGGTGGATAATCTGAAAGTGGCCTTGGGTGAGCGTATTGCTGCCCAGGACTGGATGGATGATTCGACCAAAGTCAATGCCCTGCTGAAGTTGAATACGTTCTATGTCAAGATAGGATATCCTGACCGTTGGAAGGATTTGTCGCGCTTGACAATAGATGCGAAAAAAACTTACTATGAGAATATGCGTGAGTGTCGCCGTTGGCAGTTGGAATGGTATATAGACCATACGGCAGGAAAACCTGTTGACCGGGACGACTGGTACATGACTCCACAGACGGTCAACGCTTACTATAATCCTACCACGAACGAAATCTGCTTCCCTGCTGGTATATTGCAAGTTCCGTTCTTTGACCCGACGGCTGACGACGCTTTTAACTATGGTGCTATCGGTGTCGTAATCGGTCATGAGATGACTCACGGATTTGACGACCAGGGACGTCGCTATGACAAGGATGGAAATATGCACGACTGGTGGAAGGAAAGTGATGGAAAAAACTTTATAGAACGTACGGATAAATATGCTGATTTCTTCTCTAAGATTAAGGTGCTGCCTGACCTGAATGCCAACGGTCGTCTGACGCTGGGCGAGAACCTCGCTGATCATGGTGGTCTTCAGGTGGCTTGGTATGCGTACAAGAATGCCACCAAGCGTCAGACGTTGCCAGTGATAGACGGACTGACCGCTGACCAGCGTTTCTTCCTGGCCTATGCCGGTGTGTGGGCAGGAAACGTCACGGAGGCTGAGATTCGCAACCGTACCAAGAGCGATCCTCACTCGCTGGGCCGCTGGCGTGTGAACGGCGCCTTGCCGCACATTGATATGTGGTACGATGCTTTCGGAGTGAAAGAAGGTGATAAAATGTTCATTCCCAAGTCCGAAAGATTGCCTTTGTGGTAAGAAAAGTAGCAAAAATACAAAAAAATGCCGTCGTAAATTTAAATTTACGGCGGTTTTTTCTTGTGTTTAAAATAATTTTGTTAACTTTGCAGAAATTATTATTACTGCAACAATATGAACAACGACGATAACCCTAACTACGAAAAGACGCAACGTACCATCCGTCCGCAGGCCATGCAGAGGGAGGCTGTGCTTCAGCGTGAAGACCAGCCCATGCAGCAACAGCAGTTGCATCAGCAGGCTTCCGGCAAGGCATGTCCGTTTTGCGGAACCATTAACGAACCTGAAGCGATGTTCTGTTCTCAGTGTGGACAGCCTATCAATAAAGCAGCGTGTCCGCACTGTGGCGCTGAACTGGATCCCGATGCAGACTACTGCGAGGTTTGTCATCATTACATCAAGAAAGATGTCTGTTCCTTCTGCGGTGCCCGTTTGTCGGGCAACGAGGCTTATTGCCCTGAGTGCGGCAGCCCGCAGGGAGGCCTGGTGTGTCCTACTTGCCACTCGCTGAATGAGTTCGCCTTCTGTAAAAAGTGCGGTACGGCACTGACGGAAGAAGCCCGTATGCTGGTGAAGGAGTTGCAGCTGAATCCGGACTATCAGGAACTGGTAGAAATAGTTCAAGACTATTCAAAACTCGAAAATGCCTTGCCCTATAATTCTGAGCGTGACATTGTCCGCGAGCAAGCGAACATCAAACTGCGTGAACGAGTTCTGACTCTGTTGGCAAAGGACGAGGGTGTTGAGAATCCCGTCATCCCCAAGCTGGAGTCGAAGCGTATGACCAAGGAAGAGCTGGAAGAGCAAAAAGCAGCGAAAATCAAGATGCTTTCAGCTATTTTGGATAAGTTGGCCGTGCCAGTATTGGCCTCGCCAGCCAAGGCCCGCAACTATGCAATGGCCAGCAAACCTGTAGGCGTGCGTTTGGCATGGGTGTGCAACTATAAACACGCCATGCACAGCAGCCCCTGTGGCTGTGCCAAGCCTCAGTTGGGTGGTAAGTGGGTAGTGTTAGGCAAAAATAGTACAGACGAAATAAAAGACGACAAATAATAATGGACCAAACCTATAGGACACCACAACAGGACGTGTCGACAACCATGCGTGTGTCGCCTGGTCAGTCTGGTGGCGATACAACCATACGCCCAGGCGATTCTTCGAAAAGAGTATCAGGCGGCGACGTGGAATTCCTACTAAAAGGCAGGATATACCAAAGCGTCAAATGCCTGAGTGATAATTCTGGTGAAGCTCAAGTGTTTCTGGTAAAAGGTGAAGAGGGTGAACGAGTATTGAAGATATACTATCCCAACTTTACCATCAAGAAAACCTTGATGCGCATAGTCCAGAATATCGGCATGGAGATGATTGTCAGAATTGACGATTATGGTAAGACCTATGTCGATGGGAAGAACCGTGACTACGAGCTGATGGAATATCTGCGTGGCGGTACGTTGAACCACTATGATCTGGATGGCGACTTCAATCAGTTCCGCCGTATTGCCCTGCAGGCGGCGGCAGCACTGACATACTGCCATAACAACAACATTATTCACAAAGACATTAAGCCTGGCAATTTCTTCTTCCGCGATACGAATCACAAAGAGTTGGTGCTGGGCGATTTTGGTATTTCCAGCGTCCTTGAAGGCGACGAAAAACTGCATCGTACCACTCAGGCGCGCACACCGGTTTATGCAGCGCCAGAAATGTATAATGATGTGATTGACGGAGAAGTGGAGATTACGCCTGCTGTGGATTTCTATTCACTGGGTATTACGTTGTTGACCCTTTGGCTGGGTGAGAATCCTTTGAACCTCAACGAGCGTGTGATGATGCGCAAGAAGAACGAAGGACGTCTGCCGCGCGTCAATGAGTTGCCTGACCGTGTCAAGATGATTATCCAGGGCTTGACGTCGGTCAATCCGCAGACACGCTGGGGGTATGACGAAGTGGAGCGCTGGTTCCTGGGCGAGGATGTGAAGATAGACTTGTCGTCTCCTATCTTAAAGTATCGCAGCTTTATTGTCGACCCGGAGCGCAACCTGGTGGCAGACAATATACACGAACTAATACCCCTGCTTGTTGACAACGAACGGCTGGCTATCAATTATCTCTACAATGGGCGTATAGCCGGATGGTTAGAGCAGTGCGGCAATGTGAAGCTGAGTTCGGTGGTGAAGGATATTGTGGTTAATCGTTACCCTGCTGACCAAAAGGCAGGCTTAATGGCTTCTGTATATGTGATGGAGCCCACCTATCCGTATAAGGATGTTCGTGGAAATCTCTGTGACGATGTCCATAGCGTTGCCATCTCTGTACTGAGTTATCAGGAGGAGTATTCGTTAGTACTTACTAATCCGAACGATACCCTCTTCCTGTACTTGGAGTCACATTCAAAGGCTGATGTCAACCGGCTGCGGTCCTACTTCTCTCCAGAGAGTAAGATGGACAAGCGTATAGCTATCCTTAGACTGGCTTATGAAGCAGACCCGGATATTCCCTTCCTGGGAAAATATCCTTCCTCAAGCCTGTCGGAGATAGTGCATTCATTTGGGCATGAAGACTGCACCGAAGACGAATGGACCAGTCTCAGTGACGGACGTCTGCTGTCGTGGATGTATAGCCATGAGGACCACATGGCTTGCGAAGCACTTCGCATCATGACGGCAGGCAAGAAACCAACCCGTTCGCAGGGATACAAGGTGCTCTATAATGTTGACCGTGACGCAGCTTTTGATTTGCGCGACGCCAATACACCCTACAAGGTCGGAGAGGTGTTGTGCGAGGACTTGAAGAAGTGGCAGAATCTGACAGACCAAGAATTTGCTGCCCAGCTGGCAGATTATATGGATCCGGATGGCCGTTTCTTCTACTTTGCCCAGTTGCACGGCTGGTTTGAGCAGATTAGCCAGGCACGGGCCTGCTTTGACATGAAGAGTGAGGAGAACAAGGAACGGCTTGGTGCCTATGACATCCGCACGGCAGCATATCGCTTCTGCCGCATCTTGGGAGTCACACCGACCTATCTGCTGGATGACGGAACAGAATTGAAGTCAGGGTCTAATATTGACACACACATCTATCGTCCCCAGTTGCTTTCGGCCATGAAGCAAGGCTCTCTGAGCCAATGGATGGCCGTGTTCTATCATGAGGATCCTACTCGTGACTTCAGTGAGCCCTATAGCTATGAGCGAAAGCTGGAGGAGTGGATTATCAGCCTGGGACAGGTAGATTCCAATCATAAGTATTTCAAGCGTTTCGGTACAGCGAAGGAAGAAACAGCCAAAAAATACAAGGAGGTCCGTATGGGCTATCATCGTGCCAAAGCCAAAGAGTCGCGTTGGCGTTATATCTTCTACGGCTTGTGTGCATTGTGGATTGTCTTGCTC
Source organism: uncultured Prevotella sp. (assembly GCA_946628315.1). GTDB lineage: Bacteria > Bacteroidota > Bacteroidia > Bacteroidales > Bacteroidaceae > Prevotella. The sequence continues at coordinate 9,427 of CAMOWH010000033.1, read as the reverse complement.
CTCGTCTGCGGAGTCTCCGGGCGTGACTATTTGTTCCATCACTCGATGATGGCCATTGGAATCCCCGTGGGAGGAGTTACGGCCGTAATCGTAGGGTTGAGAGCATATTTCAGAGGGTATGGTTTTGTGATGTCCTGCCTGTGGGGATTGCTCGGTATGCTTTCTTCATGGATTCCCATCACCATACTGAAAACCATAGACCAGGCTAATCCCAGCTTGTTTGTTCCTGCGGCCATTGTGATAACACTGGTCTATATGGCCATCTGCCATGTGACAGACTTCCGTAGTGACTCGAAGGGAGACAATCAGTTGATTAGCGAAGTGATGGAGGATGACATCAAGTCAACTCTGTTAGAGCCTTTGTACTATACTTTCAAGCAGAAGTCATTCAAGTTCAAGGGCTCGAAGTTCGGTATGCTTGATGATGTGACGAATCAGGTGCGTTCTATCAGTGGAGAGTCTGTATTACATTATATATTATGGAGTGTTATGGTGGGTATCCTTCTGATGGAGATGATAGTCTTCAGCCCGAAACTGCTGAACTATCCGAACCCCAATACTGAGAATGTACATGTAAGTCCAACAGAAGTTGTAGAACAAATACAAGAGGACGTAGAATAATTATGATATGTGAGCATTGCCATAAAGAAAACCGCTCAATAGCCAAGTTTTGTAAGTGGTGCGGACAGCCGCTCGTTTCGCAGAACGTGCTGGACCGGATGGTAGGACTTGACGATGTGAAGAAGCAACTGAAAACAGTTGTGGACACCTATACGTATCTGCATTCGAGGAAGGATGTGATGAATGTCCGTCTGAGTGTAAACGCCATTATCATTGGAGAGACAGGTACAGGTAAAACGGCACTGGCAGAGATTATACGTGACTATTTCTATCAGCACAGAATCATTGACAAGCCCAAGCTGACCATGGTGGATGCTGTTGACTACCAGCGATTTGTAGACAAATGGGATGATAACGTAAAGAAAGCCAGAGGGGGTATACTCTTCTTTGACAATGTACAAAAGCTGTTGCCCGACCGCTATTCCAATCAGGTCAACCCTCTGGATAAACTTTTTGTCGAGATGGATAAATGGGACGAGAATCCCATTGTGATGATAGCGGGCCTTCCCAAAGGTCTGGACGATTTCCTGTCTGCCAACCCAGCTGCACAGAACCGTTTCAAGTACACCTTCCGTCTGCCGACTCCGGGGTATCAGGAACTTTGTGATATTTGTAAGCTGGAGCTTCGTACGAAATACGGTATCTCGGCCTACACACCTGAAGCAGAACATAAACTGCTGCGTTTCTTTCAGTATCAGCTAAAAATTAAAGACGAAACATTCGGTTTTGCGCATGTTGCCATCAAGACGGCAGAAGACATCTTTACCTCGTTCATCAGTCGCGGCGCTGAGGCTGTGATGGTGGAGGAGCAGGATATTCGCGGTTATGTACCAGAAGAACGCTCTCTTGACGATATACTGGGTGACCTTGACCGATATATCGGCATGGATGAGGTGAAGAAAGCCGTTCGTGAGATAGCCTTTTCCGTTCATAACAGTGTCCAGCGTGCCCAACGTGGACTTGGCGATCAGGAGAAGGCAGGAATCCATATAGTGCTGACTGGTAATCCAGGTACGGGTAAGACGACGATAGCGCGGAAACTGGGAGAAATCCTGGAAGCCATAGGTTATCTGGACAGTGGTCACGTGGTAGAGGTGGACCGTTCCAAGATGGTCAGCCCGTATCAGGGCGAAACGCCTAAGGTGGTGGACCGTTTGTGCGACAAAGCAATGGGTGGCATCCTGTTTGTGGACGAAGCCTACACGTTGGCTCCTGTAAGCCAGGGCGGTGAGCGCGACCAGCAGGGCGCACAGGCGCTGGAACAGTTGATGAAGCGTATGGAGGACGACCGCGGCAAGTTTGTGGTGATAGCCGCCGGTTATCGTCAGGAGATGGATAACCTCTTCCGCATCAACCCCGGCGTGAGAAGCCGTTTCAGCTATTTCCTGAATATCGACGACTATACTCCCGACCAGCTATTTGCTATCATGCAGGTATTTGCTAAGGAGAAGAAATATGTATTTACTGCGGAAGCGGAGCAGTTGGCGCTCAAGATGATAACAGAGCTATACAACTCGCGTGACAAGGATTTTGCCAATGGACGTACCATGCGTCAGTTGTTTGACAAAATCTGCTCTAAGCAGGCAGAACGTCTGCAGAAGGGTAATCTGGCTACGCTGACGAATGAGCAGATGATGTCCATAGATGTCGCCGACATCCCCTATGAGGCTCCCAAGGCAGTCAGCTATACCGATTGTCTGTCCAAGCTCAACGGAATGGTGGGACTTGCCGGAGTCAAGAAGGAAATCTCCAACTTGGCGGCATTCCTCAATCTGCAGATTCGCCGGGGAGAAACCAATACATTCCAAGGCAAGCACTATGTCTTTACGGGTAATCCGGGAACAGGTAAGACGACGGTGGCCCGTATCATGGCCGACGTCTTCCGCACCTTGGGAATCCTTTCGCGAGGGCAGCTTGTTGAAGCCGACCGCAGCAAGCTTGTTGCAGGCTTCTCGGGCCAGACAGCTATCAAGACAAATCAGCTGATTGACTCAGCAATGGGTGGCGTCTTGTTTATTGACGAGGCCTATACGCTGAAGTCTAATGACGGCGACAGCTTTGGTGCCGAGGCTATTGACACGCTGTTGAAGCGATTGGAGGATGACCGCGGAAAGTTCATCTGTATCGTGGCTGGCTATACTGACCAGATGCACGACTTCATTGACACGAATCCGGGTCTGAAGAGCCGCTTTACACAGACCATACATTTCGACGACTACACTCCTGACGAACTGACCGAAATCTTCATCAACCTGGCTAAGGGTAAGAACTTCACCGTTGATGAGGAAACGAAAGGTGCCATTCACCGCCAATTCGAGCAGCTGTATCTTCGCAGGGACAAGAATTTCGGCAATGCCCGCGAGGCTCGCCGTATTTTCGACCAGGCCGTTGAGAAGCAAAGCCAGCGTCTGGTTGAAGCTATCAATAATCCAGACTTCAAGGAGGAGGATATGTATCGTATCACCACGGCTGACCTGCCGATGGCACAGAGCGAACAGGCTCGTCCGCTGGATGAGGTACTCAACGAACTGGATGACTTCATCGGTATGCGTTCCGTGAAGAATATGATTCGCCGTCTGGCTGTACAAAGCATGTTTATGAAGCAGCGTGCAGCCATAGGGGCCGGCAAGGTTCAGCAGATGGCAATGAACTTCGTCCTGACGGGTAATCCCGGAACCGGTAAGACCTCTATTGCCCGTAAGATGGGTGAGGTGTTGCAGTCGATGGAAATCCTCCCCACAAGCCGTGTATTGGAAGTCAGCCGTGCTACGCTGGTAGGAAAGTACATGGGTGAGACGCCAAAGATTGTGAATAATGTTTGTGACAAGGCTATGGGCGGTATCTTGTTCATTGATGAGGCCTATACGTTATCATCGGAGCACGACCAGTATGGCAAGGAAGCCATTGACACGCTGATGAAACGCATGGAGGACGACCGCGGCAAGTTTGTGGTCATAGCAGCCGGCTATAAGGATGAGATGGAAACGTTTCTGGCTGTCAATCCGGGACTGGCCAGCAGATTTACCCATAAGATGCACATTGACGACTACAATGAGGACGAGCTGTTGGCTATCTACAAGAAGATGGCAGGCAAGGACAACTACAAGTTGTCGCCGGAGGCAGAGTTCAAGTTGATGGATCTTATCTGTCGTAAGGTCATTAACAAGAGCGAGTCGTTCGGCAATGCCCGTGAAATGCGCAACATGTTGGATGCCACCATCCAGCAACTCTCTATGCGTGTCAGTCAGCTTCCGCAGTCAGAGGTGACCCCAGAGACTTATCAATTGATTTTGCCAGAAGATATTAAAGAAACGTTATGATAGTTTGTCCAAGTTGTAAAGAAGAGATAGAAGACGATTCACACTTTTGTGACCAGTGTGGACAGGAATTGGTCTATTGCAGCAGTTGCGGACGTGTCGGTATGGGACGTCGTTGTACCTATTGTGGTGGACTGATGATTAGTGCCGATGAGATGATTCAGAAGCGACAAGAGTCAAAGGACTCGTCTGTTTCCAACAGTACGAGTCCCCGTATGTCCTATCCTCAGATGTCACAACCAGAGCCTGCAGGCCAGCCTGTTCGTACTCAGAACGGAGTTCCAACGTTGACGCTCTATAATCCCAGTCTGGACATCCGTCTGGTGGGTATGAACGGAGCCATCATCGGTCGTCGGCAGGGACCTTATGCCCTGCAACTTGAGAGTCACATGTATATATCCGGCGTTCATGCCCAGTTGATATACAAGCCCGATTCCGGTTGGTGCATCATTGACAAGCATTCGTCTAATGGTACGAAACTTAATCAGCGCGACATACAACCAGATATCCCCATGTCTATAAAGAGTGGCGACATTGTGACATTGGCCAATGTGAACCTGCAGGTCACAGTGAATTAAGTATGTTTAGCATTGCATTTAGGAAAGAATATACAGATGAGTAGAATCATATTGTCGGCTGCAAGCCGTGTGGGAAACGTAAGAAGTAACAACGAAGACATGATCCTTGCCTATGACAAGTTTGTACGTAGCGATGTGTACAGCACTGAGTTCATGACAGAAAACAATGACCGTTTTGTCATAGCATTAGCTGACGGCATGGGCGGTCATAATGCTGGCGAGGTGGCCAGTTCGGATGTGTTGGCCAATCTCCACTTCTTTTTGAGAGATTTACCGGCCCATCTGTCTTCGGGCGAGTTTTGCGAGATGATGGAGGAGTGGCTTCAGTCCGTCAATCATATTATTGACTCTAAGGGACATGTGAATCCCGAAATGGCAGAGATGGGTACCACGCTGGTGGCGGTGGTCTTCTATAATAATAAGTATTATTGGATGAATTGCGGTGACAGTCGCTTGTACCGCTATCGTAACAACGAGCTGAAGCAGTTGACTACGGACCATTCGTTGATTAACGAAAACAGCGTGAAGAGACATTCGAACATCATTACCAATTGCATCGGTGGTGGTTGCAAGAACTCTTATATGGATATGTTTGAGTTTACAGACGATTTCCTGCCGGGTGACCAGTACATTTTGTGCTCAGATGGTCTGAACGACATGATTTCCGATGAGGCCATAGCCCGTTTGGCCGCTCAGGGAGTCTCTGCCAACAGAATGTGTGAAGCGGCCATTGAAGCTGGTGGCTATGATAACGTGTCGGTTTGTGTTTTTAAAGTAGAGTAGAAATATGCCTTTAAGATTGCCAGATAAACTTCCTGCCATAGAACTACTGAAGCAGGAAAACATATTTGTGATGGACGATTCGCGTGCTCACATGCAGGACATCCGTCCGCTGCGCATTGCGATTCTGAACCTGATGCCGCTGAAGATTACGACAGAGACAGACCTGATCCGCCTGTTGTCGAATACGCCGCTGCAGTTGGAAATCAACTTCATGAAACTGAAGAGTCATACCCCCAAGAATACGCCTATTGAGCACATGATGATGTTCTACCGCGACTTCGAGGAGATGAAGCGCGAGAAGTATGACGGCATGATTATCACGGGTGCTCCTGTCGAGACGCTGGAGTTTGAGGACGTGACCTATTGGCAGGAGATGACTGAGATTTTCGACTGGGCCCGTACGCACGTCACGAGTACCTTATATATATGTTGGGCGGCGCAGGCCGGTCTGTACTATTATTATGGGGTGCCCAAATATCCGCTGCCCAAGAAGATGTTCGGCGTCTTTGCCCAGCATCCGCTACAGCCTCAGCTACCTATCTTCCGTGGCTTTGACGACGTGTTCCAGATGCCTCACAGCCGTCATACCGAGGTACACAGAGAGGATATCCTCGCCGTTCCTGAGCTTTCGCTGATTGCAGAGTCGCCCGATTGCGGCGTCTCGATGGTGATGGCCCGCGGGGGCAGGGAGTTCTTCATCACCGGCCATTTGGAGTATGCTCCGAACACACTGGCCAACGAGTATTTCCGTGACAAGGATGTCCGTGACGATGTGGACTTGCCGCGCAACTACTTCCTGAATGACAACCCCGACAATGCTCCTATGGTGACTTGGCGGGCTCATGCTAATCTGATGTACTCCAACTGGATTAACTATTACGTCTATCAGGAGACACCGTACGATATCAATCAGATACGTTGAAAAATTGAAAAATTGAAAAGTTGAAAAATTGAAAAGTTGAAAAGTTGAAAAGTTGAAAAATTCCATTCCGCTTACGCAATTGGAACTGCTGGCGCCCGCCAAGAATCTGGAGTGCGGACTTGCTGCTGTCGACCACGGTGCTGATGCTGTCTATATCGGTGCACCGCGCTTTGGTGCCCGTGCATCGGCGGGCAATAGCGTTGACGACATCCGCCAGCTCTGTGCGTATGCCCACCGGTTTTGGGTGAAGGTGTTCGTCACCGTCAACACCATTCTCTATGATGACGAGTTGCAGGCTACCGAGCGTCTGATACACCAGCTTTACGAGGCCGGGGTGGATGCCATACTGGTTCAGGATATGGGAATCCTGCAGATGGACCTGCCGCCGATAGCCCTCCATGCCTCGACGCAGACCGACAACCGGACTGCCGACAAGGTGCGGTGGCTTCGCGACCAGGGTTTCCGCCGTGCCGTGCTGGCGCGTGAACTGTCTGTCGACGAGATAGCGCACATCCATGCCGAGGTGCCCGACATGCCTCTGGAGGTTTTTGTCCATGGCGCCCTGTGTGTCAGCTATAGTGGTCTGTGCTATGCCTCGCAGCACTGTTTTGACCGTTCGGCCAACCGTGGTGCGTGTGCCCAGTTCTGCCGCATGAAGTTCGACCTGCTCGATGCCGACGGTCGCGAGTTGGAGCACCAGCGCTACCTGTTGTCGCTGAAGGACCTGAACCAGCGTGCTCACCTCGGCGAACTCGTGGAGGCCGGTGCCACCTCGTTCAAGATTGAGGGTCGGCTGAAGGATGTGTCGTATGTCAAGAACGTCGTTGCCGCCTACAGTCAGCAGCTCGATGCGTTCATCGCCGCTCACCCTGACCGCTATTGCCGTGCTTCGCTCGGTCGGGTCACCTATACGTTTACGCCCCGGTTGGACAAGACTTTCAACCGCGGCTTTACCACCTATTTCCTGCATGGCCGTCAGCCCGACATCTTTTCGCCCGACACGCCCAAGGCCATGGGCGAGTATGTCGGCAAGGTCAAGGAGCTGCGCCGCGACTCGTTCAATGTGGCCGGTACGGCGTCGTTTGCCAATGGCGACGGCCTGTGCTTCATCAATGACGAGCGCCAGCTGGAGGGCTTCCGTGTCAACCGTGCCGTGGGCAACCGGCTCTTTCCGCAGCAGATGCCTGCCCATCTCCGTCCGGGCATGGCGCTCTACCGCAACAACGACCAGGAGTTCGAGCGTCTGCTGTCGCGTCCCAGTGCCGAGCGTAAGATACCGCTGCAACTATGCTTCCAGACGACGGCCGACGGCTTCAGTCTGACGGGTGTGGTTGTCGGGGCGGGAGGCCACACTGCGGGCGACCGTGTGACGGTGAGCCTGCCCTTCGAGCATCAGCCTGCCCAGAAGCCGCAGCGCGACAACATCGTCCGCCAGCTGTCCAAGTTGGGCGGCACCGTCTACGAGTGCAGCGAGGTTGACGTGCCCGCCGACTTCAGCTATTTTGTTCCCAGCAGCCTGCTGGCCGAGTTGCGCCGTATGTTGGTAGCGGCGCTGGCTGAGCAGACGACTCTGCCCGCTGCTGTTCAGTCTGCCGGACGTGCCGCGTCACGTGCTGCATCTGCTGCGCCGGCCTATGCGCATGACTACCTTTATAATATAGCCAACCGTCAGGCCTGCGACTTCTACGGCGTCAGCCGCCCGACAGCCTTTGAGTTGCGGGGTGGGGAAGGGCCGCTGATGCAGTGCCGTCACTGTCTGCGCTATGCGTTAGGCTTCTGCGCCAAGCATGGCGGCCGCAAAGACAGCGTGCCACCTGCTGAACCGTTGCGTCTGCGGCTGGGCGACGGACGGCTGTTCCGTCTTGAGTTTGACTGTAAGAACTGCCAGATGAATGTCTATGCGGAAGATTAACCATTTACTGCTGCTGCTGTCAGCCGTGCTGCTGCTGTCGTGCTACAACCACCGGCAGCGGACGACCGATGTGTGGGACCTGACCAAGCAGCAGATAGACTCCATCTCGTTCTCGACGACACATCACTATTCGCAGAACTACAACTTCGTGGTGACCACGGGCAGCCTGCCGCTGTCCGACGCGCTGCCCGACAGGGTGTTCGACACCATCTACGTCACCCGAGGCGAGCGTGTCGTGGTGGCCGAGATAGCCACCGTGCCTGCCGACACCATCGACTCCATCTGGGTCAAGGTGGCCCGCGACCAGATTACGCAGGGCTGGATTCGCGAGAGCGAGCTGCTGCAGGGCGTGTCGCCCGACGACCCGATATCCGAGTTCATCGATGTCTTCTCCGACAACCACCTGCTCATCTTCCTGGCTCTTTGTGCCGTCGTGGGCGGTGCCTATGCCATGCGCCGGCTGTTGCGCCGCAAGGCGTACATCGTCCACTTCAACGACATCGACTCGTTCTATCCCACGCTGCTCTGCCTGCTCGTCGCATCGTCGGCCACGCTCTATGCCTCCATCCAGATGTTCGCTCCCGAGTCGTGGCGCCACTACTATTTCCATCCCTCGCTCAATCCCTTTGCGCTGCCCCTGCACCTGGGGCTTTTCGTGGCCTTGGTGTGGGCCGTCATCATTGTGGCGGTGGCTGCGCTCGACGACGTGCGGCACCGTCTGGCGGGCTCTGATGCCATGCTCTATCTGGCCGGGCTGGCCGCTGTCTGCGCCGTCGACTATGTGGTGTTCAGCATCTTCACCCTGTATTACGTAGGCTACCTGTTGCTGTTGGCCTACACCGTCTATGCCCTGTGGCGCTACTACCACGTGGCCCACTACCGCTACACCTGCGGCAGCTGCGGCACCCCCCTGCGTCGCAAGGGCCGCTGTCCCCACTGCGGCAGCGTGAACGTGTGACGGGCGTATATATATAATAAGGTGTGAAAATTTCCTGCCGATTCGTTTGGATGTTTGCGCGTAGTTTTGTATCTTTGCAGCGAAATTTCACTCAAATACGTATTTGTTATGGCTAGACCAATCAGAGAAACCCCCGTGCTGAAGGGCGAGGATGCCTTCAACTTCGAGATGCGAAGGCTGGAGGTGGAGCACATGAGCAAGGAGCAGCGGGCAGAGAACCGCAGAAAAGTGGAGGAAGGCTACGCTCGCGCCAAGTCGTACATCAATTTCCATTGGTAGGATATGGACTTGATAGAACTGACTCCCGACTACGAAATCGCCGAGTTCGACTGCGGC
>CAMOWH010000032.1:0-21856 GCA_946628315.1 uncultured Prevotella sp. | reverse complement strand
TCGCCACGGTACGGTACTTGCTGTGACTGTCCAGAATGTTCAGCTTCACCGGACGACTCTTGTCGGGATAGAGCGCATTGAAGGTGGTGGTCACAATGTGGCGCATGCTGTCCTGCTGGAAGGTATAGGGCGACTTGTTCATTGACTCATGATAACGCTCGGCCAGCGAGTGGATGGATATGCCCGGCAGCTCTTCTTCCGTCATCCCCGACTCCATGTCGTTGGAGACGACCTGGCGCTTCGTTAATTGCACCCGCCGCGTGGTCTTGTAGTCATCGGTGAACAGATAGAGGTTGCATATTCCGTCTACGAAACTCACCAACGGAGGCAGTTCATCCACCGTACCTTTGCCGTTGACCATATACTGGCGGTAGTAGCACATCAGCTTCAGGCAGTAGGCGTCCTTTTTGCTTTCTACCACTACGGGCTTGATGGCATAGGTCACAGGCTGCATGCGCAGCTCTTGCCCTATTTGCTCTACCCGCACATCCAAGGGCTGGTATGCGATGTGTGTCAGGCGTATGGTCTTGCTGTCGCCCACGTGTGGCAGCAGTCCGTCGGCATCGGTGACACCGATGATCTTGCCCTGCTCGTCGTAGACGGAGGCCTGAATGACGGGCTGTCCGTCACTCGCGTCGCGAACGATGGTCTGGGCTTTGGCGGGTTGCAGTACTCCTATGAGTGCCATGATGTATAACAGTCGTTTCATTGCTGCAAAGTTAATCAATATTATTCAATGACAGTCTGTTTGTGTATGATCATTCCGTCGTCGCTCACGCCTTCGAGGGTGACGAGGTAACGGCGGCTGATGTCGGAGGCATAGAAGCGGACAGTGGCTCTGCCCTCCTCGTCGGTCTTGACCTTGGGGTTCCAGTAGAGGGTGGTGCGGTGGTCGGGGCGCGTCTTCTGAGCCGGGTCGGTGTATTGCGGCGAAAAGAATTCCACGTTTGGCTTCCAGCCTTGCTGGCGGACGGTGGCCAGTTGCTGACGATGCTCGCGCACCAGCCAGAGTCGCATGAGTGTCTCTTGTGCGATATCTTCTGCCGTCTCTTCTTCATGGAAGAATCGCCGCCCTATACCAAGCAGGCGGGGGCGTAGCTCCTGGGCGATATGTTCAAACGCTTCGCGGGTCATTCTATAGTGTGATACGCATGTGAGGCACGAATGTTAAGTATGGATAGAGTTTTTTTGTGGCTTTTATCAGAAAAACAAGACGGCACCTTCTGCTTGAGGGTGCCGTCTGTATATAATAATACGATGTATAGTCTGTCTTAGTTGAACTTCAGAATCTGACCGGGACGGATCTTTGAGCGCTTCGAGAGGTGGTTCAGCTTCATGATGGCATCTACTGTCGTTCCGCGATGGCGGGCAATAGAATAGAGTGTTTCACCTTTCTTCACCTTGTGGAAACGAGTCTCTTGGGCATACGAGGCAGCAGGTGCTGCAGCAGCCAGTTCCACTTCTTGGTCGCTATTGTTCGAGCCGAAACTGATACCATTGACTCCACGTAAGCGGTTGGCAACAGAGGACTCTTTCTGATAGGTGGCCTTATGGAATACGTAATAATCGTCAACTACGTCTTGGTTGCGGAAGTCGAACAACAGTGCGGGATTCAGTGCTACGCCACACAGACGGGTCTCGAAGTGCAGGTGTGAACCCGTGCTACGACCGGTGTTTCCACCCAGTCCGATGGGGTCACCGGCGCGGACTTCCTGATCTTCCACTACCAACTGCTTGGACATGTGGGCATAGTAGGTCTCCAGCCCATTGTCGTGACGGATGACTACATACTTGCCGTAGCCGCGTCCCTCGTAGCGTACTACGCGAACCTTTCCAGCGAAGGCAGCACGGATGGTGTCTCCGATATATACCTTGATGTCCAGTCCTTTATGCTGGCGTCCCCAGCGTGCACCGAAGTTTGAGGTCAGCACGCGGCTGGTCGTCGGCATACAGAAATCCTTCAGCGAGATGCGGAAGGTATCTGGCAAATCTGTCACGCGGCTGTGGGCGTGCATGTTATCCCAGTCCTCATAAAGGTCTGCTGAGGGGGAGTCGTATGATTCTAATTCTATCAGTCGGTGCAGTGCTACGCTGTCGACTGCTTTCATCTTTCTGTCAATAGGTGCCTGACGGGCTAACAGGTCTTGTCCCATGGTGGGGATGGAACTCAACGTTGCGATGGCCAGGATTACAATTGTCTTCAGTATTTTCATTACAATATCTAAGGGGTTTTCTGTTATTAATTTGTTCCGTTACGGAAACAAAACGTTGCAAAGTTACTAATTATTTTGCAAAAAGCAAGTGTGTTAACACTCTTTATGTGTCTTTTAACACTTAATATTATTACGAAATAGCCCCCCAATTGATGTTGGTTTTGTGCAGTTCGCGCAGTCTTCTCCATAGGAGTGCATATCGCTCTGAGGTACATTCTGGGTCGTTTTCTATGATTTGCTGTGCCTCGTCGCGTGCCATTTGCACCAGTTGCCCGTCGCGTGCAATGTCCGCTATTTTCAAATCAAAGGCCATCCCACTTTGCTGGGTACCTTCCAGGTCGCCAGGTCCGCGTAACTTCAAATCGGCCTCGGCAATGCGGAAGCCGTCGTTGGTTTCGCACATGATATCAATGCGCTTGCGGGTGTCTTCTGCCAACTTCATGTTGGTCACCAGGATGCAGTACGACTGGTCGGCGCCACGTCCCACGCGTCCTCTGAGTTGGTGCAGCTGGCTTAGGCCGAACCGCTGAGCCTCCAGTATGACCATGACGGAGGCGTTAGGCACATTGACGCCTACCTCAATAACGGTGGTGGCCACCAGTATCTGCGTCTCGCCACGCACGAACTTCTGCATCTCCGCCTCCTTGTCAGCAGGCTTCATCTTGCCGTGTACCTTGCTGAGGCGGAACTCAGGAAATACCTGTGTCAGCACCTCGAAGCCGTCCTCCAGATTCTTCAGGTCTATCTTCTCGCTTTCCTCAATCAAGGGGAACACGATGTATACCTGACGTCCTTGGTGGATTTGTTTCCGTATGCCGTCATACAATGATGGCATGGAACGGTCGAAGACGTGCTGGGTGACTACGGGCTTGCGACCGGGCGGCAGTTCGTCAATGACGGAGACGTCCAAGTCGCCGTAGAGTGTCATTGCCAGTGTGCGTGGAATCGGGGTGGCCGTCATCACTAATACGTGAGGCGGATTCTGGCTCTTGTTCCACAGCTTGGCGCGTTGTGCCACTCCGAAGCGGTGCTGCTCGTCGACCACCACCATGCCCAGTCGGGCAAACTGAACGGTGTCTTCAATGACGGCATGTGTGCCCACCAGGATGTGGACTGTCCCGTCCAGCAGGCCGTCCAGTATCTCTTGGCGCTTCTTGCCTTTGACGATACCCGTCAGCAGCGCCACGCGGATGGGCATGTCGTGCAGGAAGTCCATGATGGTTTGCAGGTGCTGCTCGGCCAGTATCTCCGTCGGCGCCATGATGCAGGCCTGATAGCCGTTGTCCAGGGCGATGAGCATGGACATCAGCGCCACCAGGGTCTTGCCCGAGCCCACATCGCCTTGCAGCAGGCGGTTCATCTGTCGCCCACTGCCCATGTCCTTGCGAATTTCGCGGATGACGCGCTTCTGTGCCTCCGTCAGGGGGAAGGGCAGGTTCTGCGAGTAGAAGTTGTTGAAGTGGTCGCCCACTTTGGAGAAGATGTAGCCGCGATATTTGCGGCGCTGGTCACTGGCGTACCTTAATATATTAAGCTGTACGTAGAACAGCTCTTCAAATTTCAGTCGGACGCGGGCCCGTTCCAGTTCCTTGGCGTTTTGCGGATAGTGAATCTTGCGCAGTGCCTCGTCGCGCGACATCAGGTTCAGCTTCTGGGTGATGAAGTCGGGCAGTGTCTCGGACAGGGGAGCCTTCAGTACGTCTAAGAGTGTCTTGGTCAACCGTTCCAGGGCACGGCTGTTGAGGCCCGCCTTCTTCATCTTCTCGCTGGTGTTGTAGTAGGGCTGCATCCCCATAGCCGACAGTTCCAACTTCTCTGCCACGTCTATGTCGGGGTGAGTGACGTTGATGCGTCCGTTGTAGACGTTAGGCCGTCCGAAGACGATGTACTCCGTACCTATCTTGTATTGCTGCTTGGCATATTTACCGCCGTTGAACCACGTCAGGTCCATCACCCTTCCGCTGCCGTCCGTGAAGTGGGCCACCACGCGCTCCTTACGGGCACTCATCTTGAACGTCTCGAAACTCAGGATATGGCCTTTCACCTGTACGAAAGGCATATCGCCCGTCAGCTCGTGGATGCTGTAGAGCCGCGAGCGGTCTACGTGCTTATAGGGGTAGTACTGCAACAGGTCGCCATACGTCTGGATGCCCAACTCCTCGTTGAGCATCTTCTTGCGTTGGGGTCCCACCCCCGGCAGGTATTGCAGGTCTTGTTGCAGTATGTCGGTCATCCTATCAGTACTTCTGCAATCTTCAGGTCGTAGGGGGTTGTTATCTTGATGTTCTCGCGGTTGCCCTCGACGAGGGTGATGTGGTAGCCGAAAGCCTCGACCACCGAGGCGTCGTCCGTGAAGCCGTCGCTGTACGGCTGGCGGTTGGCCGCTTTAAGCAGTTGGATGTCGAAGGTCTGCGGTGTCTGCACCAGGCGGTATTCGTCGCGGGGCACCGTCACAGAGCCTTCGCCTTCCAGATGGCGCACGGTCTCCACGACGGGGATAACGGGAATGACGGCTTTCTTCTCGCGGGCCGTCTCGTAGCAGTTGCGGATGACGTCGATGGAGGGGAAGGGGCGCACGCCGTCGTGCACACCTACGACTCCCTCAGCGTCGTCGGGAATGAGGGCAAGACCGTTCTGCACCGAGTGGAAGCGCGTCTCTCCCCCGTCGGCCAAGAGGTAGTGACCCTTCCCGGCTTCCCCTATGGAGGGGAGGGGAAAGTCATACTCTTGACACAGTTGTCGCCAGTATTCCTGTTGCGCCTTGGGCAGCACGAGGATGATTTGCAGCTCCTCGGAATACTCGCGAAACCTGTCTATGGTCCGCATCAGTACCGGTCTTCCACCGATGGGCAGAAACTGCTTGGGAATGTCGCTTCCCATACGCAGTCCCTTGCCACCAGCTACGATGATGACATAGTTCATCGGGCCATCAGGTGAGTGAAGCGCATTCCGTCGGCTATCTGCAGTGCTTCCTGTGGGCTGGTCATCTGCCCCAGCAGTTCGTAGGCGAAGGGGAAGGCAGCTGCAGGTCCCTCACCCGTGGTTACATTGTCGTCAACGGTGATTAGGGCACCCGTATAGTGGGACTTCGTCAGCGCCTCTTCGAAGCCCGGATAGCAGGTGGCACGCTTGCCGTCGAGCACGCCCAGCGGGGCGAGCACCACAGCGGGCGAGGCACAGATGGCGGCTACTTTGTGACCTGAAAGGTGCTGGTTCTTAACGGCTTCGCAGACTCCCTTGTGGGCAAAGAGGTTGCTGGCACCAGGCATTCCGCCGGGCAGGAACAGCAGGTCGGCATCCGAGAAGTCGCACTGCTCGAATGTCGTGTCGGCCTCGATATTCACACCGTGGGCCGACTGCACCGTCTGGAAATCGGTGATGCTGACAGTGACTACGTCCAAACCTCCGCGACGCCACACGTCGACGGGAATCAGGGCCTCGACATCCTCGAAGCCTTCTGCTAAGAAAACATAAACTTTTTTTGCCATAATTTATTTCAATGCTTGTAAGTATTGCTTGATGGTCTCCTGCAGACCCAGGTAGAGGGCGTCGCAGATGAGGGCGTGACCAATGCTGACCTCGTCCGTCCAGGGAATCTGCTGGTGGTAGTAGGCCAGGTTCTCCAGCGACAGGTCGTGGCCTGCGTTCAGCCCTAATCCCACGCGGCGAGCCTCTTCGGCAGCGGCGATGAAGGGGGCAATGGCCTGTTCGCGGTTCTGGGCATAGCCCGAGGCGTAGGGCTCCGTGTAGAGCTCCACACGGTCGGCCCCACACACCTTGGCACCCTCTACCATCCGTGGGTCGGCGTTTACGAAGATGCTGACGCGGATGCCTGCCTCCTTGAACACCCGGCAGATGTCCGTCAGGAACGGGCGGTTCTCCAGCGTGTCCCACCCGTGGTTCGACGTTATCTGGTCGTGTCCGTCGGGTACCAGTGTTACCTGTGTGGGCTTCACCTCCAGCACCAGCTGGGTGAACGACTCGATGGGGTTTCCCTCAATGTTGAACTCCGTCTGAATCTGGGGTCTCAGGTCGCGCACGTCCTGATAGCGTATGTGGCGCTCGTCAGGGCGGGGATGGACGGTAATGCCTTGTGCACCAAATACTTCTGCGTCGTATGCTACCTTCAGCACATTGGGGTTGTTGCCTCCTCGCGCATTGCGCAGGGTGGCAATCTTATTGATATTTACACTTAGTTTTGTCATTTTCTGTATCCTTTTTAATACTTTTACGCTAAAAATAACTATCTTTGCAAGCGCAAAGATACGAAATCTTTGGCAAATAACAGCGAAAAAGTATAAAAAAATGACGACCACGCGAAAACTCCGCTTTGCCATCTTCGGCAATACCTACCAACCCAAGAAGTCTGCATCTGTCCAGAAACTGCTGGCCAGCCTCTCTGAGCGCAAGGCCGAGGTGCTGATGGAACGTTCTTTCTACGCGTTCCTGACTGACGGACAGCGGTTGCCTGTCGAGGGCGTATACGTGTTTGACGACACAGACTTCAGTGCCGATTTTGCCATCTCGATGGGTGGCGACGGTACCTTCCTGCGGACGGCCAGTATGGTAGGGCGCAAGGAGATTCCCATCCTGGGCATCAATACGGGCCGCCTGGGTTTCCTGGCTGACATTCATGCGGGCGACATTGAGCACACCGTTGCTGCCCTCTATACCGACGACTACAGCGTCGAGACGCGCTCCGTCATTCAGGTGGAAACAGACGGTGCACCCTTGCAGGGCTACAACTGTGCCCTGAACGACGTTGCCATCCTGAAGCGCGACAACGCCTCGATGATAACCATCCACGCCACCATCAACGGCGAGACGCTGGCCACCTATCAGGCCGACGGCCTTGTGATGTCTACGCCCACGGGCTCCACAGCCTATTCGCTCTCCGTCGGAGGACCCATCATTGTGCCTGGCACGCACGTCTTCTCGCTGACTGCTGTCGCTCCGCACTCGCTCAACGTGCGCCCTATCGTCGTGGCTGAGGATTCCGTCATCACGCTGACTGTCGAGTCGCGTACGCACAACTTCCTCGTGGCCTTGGACGGCCGTTCGGAGAAGTTGCCCGACTCGACGACGCTCACCCTGCGCAAGGCGTCTTATCGCGTGCAGGTCATCAAGCGCTCAGGCACCCGCTACTTCAAAACCCTGCGCGAGAAGATGATGTGGGGCGCCGACCAGCGACATTGACGGCTCTCCTCCTACACGCAAGTCTTTTCAGCCTTCTGGAAGTTTTTCCTCACTTCCCGAGGGCTTTTTCTTTGTGTGCCTATGGATTTCTTTTTTCGTAGTTAGGAAAGTTTTGTACCCAAGTTGGGTACTTATGTTTCCAAGTTGGGTACAGGTGTTTCTAAGTTGGGTACATATGTTCCCAAGCTGGAAACATAAAATTGCTAACTATCAAAAAACTTTTTCTGCGTATCGAAAAAACTTTTCCCTCGTAGTGTAGGGAAAAACTGATCTCGTGCAAGTGAAATTTCCCTCTCGTGCAAGTGAAATAGTTGTTTCGTGCAGGGTGTCTATATATTAAATAAGGTGGGAATGTTAAAAGTGTGTTAAAGCGAAAAATAATGCCCGAAAAATTTGGAGGGAACGTATATTTGTTGTACTTTTGCAGTGTACTATTAAAGTAGTACACCAAGAAGAGGTAATTATTCAACCTAAATGATACGATTATGATAGACGTTAAAAACATCAGTTTCAAGTATGCAGGCCAGCGGGAGTTGGTCTTCGACGACTTCAGTTTGACGCTGGAGCAAAACCGCATCTACGGCCTGCTGGGTAAGAACGGCACGGGCAAGTCGACCCTGCTCTATTTGATTTCCGGCCTGCTGCGCCCGAAGGCAGGCTCCGTTTTGTTCGACTCCGTCGCAACGTGCAAGCGGACGCCCGACGTGCTGAGCGAGATGTTCCTCGTGCCTGAGGAGTTCGACCTGCCCGCTATGTCGCTCTCACAGTATGTCAGCATCAACGAGCCCTTCTATCCGCGCTTCAGTCGCGAGGTGCTGGAGTCCTGTCTGAAGGACTTCGAACTCTCCACCGACCTGAGGCTGAACGCGCTGTCGATGGGGCAGAAGAAGAAAGTCTTCATGGCTTTCGCCCTGGCCACCAATACCCGCCTCCTGCTGATGGACGAGCCGACGAACGGGCTGGACATCCCCTCGAAGACGCAGTTCCGCAAGGTCATTGCCCAGTACATGACGGAGGAGCGCACACTCATCATCTCCACCCATCAGGTACACGACGTGGAGCAGTTGTTGGACCACATTCTCATCCTCTCGCCGCAACGACTGTTGCTCGACGCCTCAGTGCAGGAGATTCAGGAGAAGTATGCTTTCGAGTATCGCACCCCCGACCAGATGCAGGACGTGCTCTACAGCGAGCCCTCCCTGCAGGGCAATGCCGTCATTGCACAGCGCAAAGCCGACAGTGCTGAGACGCAGATTAACCTCGAACTGCTGTTCAACGCCGTCAACGAGGGGAAGATTTAAATACGAAGAGTTTCACGAATAACGCGAATTGTTATGAAGCAGTTTGATATCAAAAGATTCGGAAAACTGGCCCGCTGGTCGCTGGTCAACGACAAGAAGTACTTCATCAAGAGCTTCTTGCAGGTCTTTGCCATCCTGACGTTCCTCTTCCTGTTCTTCACATGGGTGATGAACCGCGAGTCAGTGCATAGCAGCATCAATGCCTATGAGACCTGCTCCATTGCTGTCGTGTTCCTGTTTTCAACAACCGTCGTGCTGGGCTCTTCCTTTATGTTCTACAGCATGGAGGGCAAGCACGACATGCAGAACCTGATGATGCTGCCTGCCTCGAACTTCGAGAAATACCTGATGCGCTATGCGTCGTGGATACTCCTGTTGCCCCTTTATCTGGTAGCTTTGTTGGGTGCCGACGTGTTGCAGTATGTCGTCAACCTGATGGTGGGTCACGAGTACGTCACCTTCGTCACCTCCACGGTGGTGGACAGCCTCAGTCGGATGCAGCAGGACATACCTGACGATGTGCACTCCATGTTCTGGAATTCCTTGTGGCTGCTTGTTGTCTGGTTCCACTCGCTCTATGCTCTGGGAGCCACCTTCTTCCGCACCCGTAAGTTCAACTGGGTGCTGACTACTATCGTCATCATCCTGCTGACCATCTTGCAGGCGTGGGCTTATCCTTACGAGGAGTTTGTGTCTGATCGTAATGCATCCACCACGACGGATTCCCACATCACCAACCTCGTGGCGCTCTGCTGGGTAGTGCTGAACTTCTGGCTGTCTTATAAGCTTTTCTGCCGTCAGCAGGTCATTGGTAAATTCGTAAATATGTAAAGCTATGAATTCATTTAGTTTCAATAGATTTGGCAAGATGCTACGCTGGGTGCTGAGTGTCAGTCAGCGTCTAATACTCTATGCTATGGCAGGCTCCGTCGTGGGTGTGTTTATGGCTGAAATGATACTGCTTAGAATGAGTAGTTATGACTCTCCTTTCACCATGCTGAGCCGTTACGGAGATGTAGGTGCAGCCGTCTTTGCAGTGGCGTCGCTCATCCTGGTCAGCACCATCGTGTCGGGGGTGAACGAGAAGCGCGAGCGTGAGGCATTCCTCATGCTTCCGGCAAGCAATCTCGAGAAGTTCCTTGCCCTGATGACCTACACCTCTGTCATCTGTGTGCTGGGCGTCTTCCTGGCTTTCGTCTTGGGCGACAGTCTTCGCATGGTGTGGTTCTGGATCAGTGGACCCTACACAGAGGCGGAGGTTTCGTATATAGGCAATCCAACGGAATACTATTACTGGTGGTCGTCGGCCATTCCCGAGATGGTGGATAATCTGACGCCTCATATACTGGAGGCTGATTCCTGCAACTGGTTCTATCTAGTGATGTATATCGTCGTGATTGCTGCCATTGCCGTGTGGACACATTCACTTCTGATTATCGGAGGAACCTTGTTCCGCAAATATTCGTTCGTCATATCTTGTCTGGTGTTAATCTTGTTCTGGGTGATTTTTGGAAAGACGATGCAATATTTCGAACTCTCTATGTTTACATCTAATTGGGAAGATGGTAAATACGTGTCTGGCGAGGTGGGCTTACTCGCCTATATCCTCGCCGTGCTGCTTCCTCTGCTCGCTGTCTTCAACTACTGGGCGTCGTTCCACATCTTCAAGAACTTACAATTGATTACTAATAAATGGTTGAACTATGACTTTCACAAACGATAAAGCAATATACCTGCAGATGGCGGATCGCCTCTGCGACGAGATTCTTGCAGGTAAGTATAAGGACGACGACCGCATCCCCTCGGTGCGCGAGTATGCCGTCCTGCTACAGGTGAACACCAATACGGCAGTCAAGGCCTACGACGAGCTGGCTCGCGCGAACATTATATATAATAAGCGCGGTCTGGGATACTTTGTCTCGCCAGGCGCCAAAGAGCAGATACTGACGGAGCGCCGTCGCGACTTCATGGACAACCGGCTGCCTGAACTGTTCCGACAGATGCGCCTGCTGGGCATCGGAATCGAGGAAGTCTGCAAGGCTTGGGAGCAATGATTTGCTTCAATCTCTTGGCAAAATGATAAAATGTCATTAGAATATGCCGTACTTTGCAACTTTCTGACTACCTTTGTCGTCAAATAGACAAAACCAACCGCATGATTCACTTAAAAGACATTCATAAGACCTATCAGGGCGCCCAGCCGCTGCACGTGCTGAAGGGCATTACCCTCGACATTGAGAAGGGCGAGTTCGTCTCCATCATGGGAGCGTCCGGCTCGGGCAAGAGTACCTTATTAAATATATTAGGTATTCTGGACAACTACGACTCGGGCAGTTACGAGCTCGCCGGAGTGCCCATCTGGCACCTCTCGGAGACTCGCGCCGCCGAGTATCGTAACAAGATGATAGGTTTCATCTTCCAGTCGTTCAATCTCATCTCGTTTAAAACAGCAGTAGAAAATGTTGAGTTGCCACTTTTCTACCAGGGTGTGTCGCGTCGCAAGCGGCACACCCTTGCCCTGGAGTATCTGGAGCGACTGGGACTGCTGAACTGGGCTGAGCACTATCCCAACGAGATGTCGGGTGGTCAGCGCCAGCGTGTGGCCATAGCCCGTGCACTGATTACCAAGCCGCAGATTATCCTGGCCGACGAGCCTACGGGAGCACTCGACTCGAAGACGAGCATAGAGGTGATGGAACTGCTGAAGCAACTGAACCAGGAGGAGGGCATCACCCAGATTATCGTCACCCACGACCCGACGGTGGGCGACCAGACCAATCGCATCATCCGTATCAAGGACGGACTGATAGAAGAGTAAAAAGTAAAAGAGTAAACCGTGATAGAACTATTCAAGGAGATAGCACAGACAGCCAAGCGCAACAAGCTACGCACTGCCCTGACGGGCTTCGCAGTGGCTTGGGGCATCTTCATGCTCGTTGTGCTGCTGGGAGCCGGCAACGGACTCATCAATGCACAGCTGAACCAGTCGGCCCGTTTCCTGTCTAACTCGATGATGGTGTTCGGCGGGCGCACCTCGAAAGCCTATCAGGGTCTGAAGGAGGGACGACGGATTCGGCTGCAGACGCGCGACATCAGTACGACGGATGCTGAGTTCAAGGATATTGTCGACGAGGTGGGCGCACAGTACAGCGCCAGTGTCACCATCAGCAACGGACAGGAGTATATAGCCACAGAGGTGACGGGCGTCTATCCCAACCATACGAAGATTGACAAGATGGAGATGCTCCATGGGCGCTTCATCAACCAGATAGACCAGAAGGAGAAGCGCAAGGTGCTGGTGCTGAGCAACAAGCAGGCCAAGGAGCTGGAGCCTAAGAAGGACTATAAGACGCTCCTCGGACGTTACGTCAAGGTGGGCAACTTTGCCTTCAAGGTCGTGGGCATCTATAAGGACGAGGAGAGTGGCTCGTCAGAGGCGTTCTCTTCCTACAGCGCCATCAAGGGTATCTTCGGAGCGAACACCGATGAGGCCGGCAGTATTGAGTTCACCTTCCACGGACTGACAACGGAGGCTGCCAACGAGGAGTTTGAGAAAGACTACCGCCGACGCCTGAATGCCAACCACCAGGCGCACCCTGAGGACGAGAGCAGCGTGTGGCTCTGGAACCGCTATACCAACAACATGCAGATGGAGCAGGGCATAGGCATCATCCGCACGGCCCTCTGGATAGTGGGACTGTTCACCCTGCTGTCGGGCATTGTGGGCGTGTCGAACATCATGCTCATCACCGTCAAGGAGCGCACGCACGAGTTCGGCATCCGCAAGGCCATTGGCGCCAAACCCAGGCACATCTTGCGACTCATCATTGTCGAGAGCGTCATCATCACAACGTTCTTTGGCTACATTGGGATGGTGCTGGGCGTGATGGCCAATGAATATATGGATGCTACCCTGGGGCACGACACCATTGACACGGGACTCTTCCAGGCCACGATGTTTGTCAACCCCACTGTGGGACTCGACGTCTGTTTCGAGGCCACGATGGTGATGGTCTTGGCTGGCACCATAGCTGGACTCATCCCAGCCTTCAAGGCAAGTAGAATACGCCCCATCGAGGCCCTAAATGCAGACTAATATGAGAATAGACTTAGATTCATATCGCGAAATACTGGACACGCTGACCAGAAACAAGAGCCGTTCGTTCTTGACAGGCTTCGGTGTGTTCTGGGGCGTCTTCATGCTGGTGGCGCTCATGGGGGGCGGACAGGGACTGAAGGAGATGCTGAACCGCAACTTCGAAGGCTTTGCCCAGAACACCGCCATGATATGGGCCCAGCAGACCACCAAGCCCTACAAGGGATTCCGCAAGGGGCGCTGGTGGGCTATGGAATACAAGGACATAGGACGTCTGCGCCAGCGCGTGCCTGAACTGGATGCTATTGCACCAGTGTTGTTTGGCGCATGGGGCAAAAGCAATACGGCTTACTATGGCGACCAGAAAACAACACCCCGCATTCAGGGAGTGACGCCTGAGTATGCCAGCATCGTGGCTCCCAAGATGTACTATGGCCGATATATCAACCAGATGGATATGCAGCAACAGCGTAAGGTCTGTGTGCTGGGCAAGAAGATATACAAGGACCTCTTCAAGGAAGGCGGCGACCCGTGTGGCAAGAGCATCCGCGTGGACTCTACCTACTATGAGGTCATCGGAGTGGACTATAACGCCTCGGGCGGCATGAACTTCAACGGGCGGGCCGAGGAGAAGATTACGTTGCCCCTGACGCTGGTGCAGCAAACTTACAATCGTGGCAACGAGGTGGACATGATTGCTGTCACGGGGCGCAAGGGTGTCGTCATGAGCAGCTTGTCTGCTCGCATCCGCGAAACGGTAGCCCGGGCTCACTTGATTGACCCGACGGACGAACTGGGTGTGATGGTGTTCAACACGGAGGTGCTGTTCCAGCTGTTGGACAACCTCTTCCGTGGTGTCAACTTCCTCATCTGGCTGGTAGGTCTCGGAACGCTGTTGGCTGGTGCCATTGGTGTGTCGAACATCATGATGGTCACCGTCCGCGAGCGCACCACGGAGATTGGTATCCGACGGGCCATAGGTGCCACGCCGCGCATGATTCTCTCGCAGATTATCTCGGAGAGTATTGTCCTTACCCTTGTGGCAGGCATGAGCGGCATCCTCCTTGGCGTGCTTATTCTCCAGATGCTGGAGATAGGCAATACGGAAGACGGCATTGTCACGGCCCACTTCCAGGTGGGTTTCTGGACGGCCATCTTTGCGGCCTTGGCGGTGTCGGCAATGGGTGTTTTGGCCGGCTTGGCTCCTGCCGCCCGTGCCATGGCTATCAAACCCGTAGACGCCATGCGCGACGAGTAGTTAATGAAATCCCTTTCGAACCCACGAAATATCGGAATCTCGAAACAACGAAACAACGAAAACAATATGAAAAAGTACAGCAAACTGATCATTGCAGCCGTTATTGCACTGATTTTCATCGGAACCTTCGTGTTCCTGTGGCAGAAGAGCCAGCCTAAGGAGATTGTGTACAACGAGTTCACGCCTGCCATGAATGAGGTCAAGAAGACGACCATCATCACGGGCAAGATTGAGCCTCGCAATGAGGTGAATATCAAACCCCAGATTTCGGGCATCATCACCCAGCTGATGAAGGAGCCCGGACAGTATGTCCAGCAGGGTGAGGTCATTGCCAAGGTAAAGGTGATTCCCGACATGGGCCAACTCTCCTCGGCAGAGGCTCGTGTACGTCTGGCAGAAATCAACCAGCAACAGGCTCAGGTTGACTACGAGCGCCAGAAGAAACTCTACGATAAGCAGTTGGTGTCTGCTGACGAGTTCGAGAAGATTCGTCAGAAACTGCGTCAGGCCAAGGAGGAAATCGTGGCTGCCCAGGATGCACTGCAGGTAGTGCGCGACGGTGTGTCGAAAAGCAATGCCTCGGCCTCTTCTACACTGGTGCGTTCAACCATCAGTGGTGTCATCCTCGACGTACCCGTCAAGGTGGGTAACTCGGTCATCCTCAGCAACACGTTCAACGACGGTACCACCATTGCCTCGGTGGCCAACATGAACGACCTCATCTTCCGTGGCAATATTGACGAGACGGAGGTGGGTCAGCTAGTACAGGGTATGCCGATGAAGATTACCATTGGTGCCTTGCAGGACCTGAAGTTCGACGCTGCCCTGGAGTATATCTCGCCGAAGGCTGTCGAGAGCAACGGTGCTAACCAGTTTGAAATCAAGGCAGCTGTCAAGGTCACCAAGGACGATAAGCTGCGCTCGGGTTACTCTGCCAATGCCGAGATTGTGCTGGCTGCTGTCGACAAGGCGCTGACCATTCCCGAGAGTGCCATAGAGTTCTCTGGCGACTCGACGTTCGTCTATATTATAAAAGGTGAGGGCAAGACGAAGACCTACGAACGCCAGCCTGTTGTCACAGGACTCTCGGATGGTGTGAACATAGAAATCAAGAAGGGCCTCACCGCCAAGGACAAGGTGCGCGGTCCGGAGATCGTTGCTGAGACGAAGGAAGACTAAGGCATAGTCATACTATAAGGCTTGTCCGGCAGGATTGCCTGTAGGATTGTGGGTGTTGGTTTTCAGCCATTCGCACCAGCCGGTAATCATGCTGAAGTCTGTAAACTCGTAAGCCTTTGAGATGGTATAGTCCCAAGCAGTCTTCGCGGCGAAGTTAGTCTTGTCAGTGATGACAACAGAAAGCGTGTACTCCTTCATCGGGGCTTCTTCGTTTTGGTGCACACCCATGCGCTCAATGAGAACCGCGTTTAGGGCTGTCTTCAGCTCGGCAGCAATATCCTTCAGTTGAGCGTCATTAGTAGCCTCAGCCACCTTGTTCGCATAGTCGAGAGCATCGTAGAAAGGATAAGTGAGAGTTGCCCTGTAGGTCTTGTCTGCAGCTTTGTCAAGAGCCTCCTTCTGAGTGGGGTAAAGCTCGATGAGACGCTTGCAGAGCTTGGCAAAAACCGGATTGAGTTTGTCGAATTCAGATGTCTTTATCAGATTGAGGTCACCATTGAGCTTAGTGCCGTCTTTTAATGTATAGGTTCGAGGAAGGCCGGGCTTGACGCGTTCAAACATCTGCTTGGTAGCTTTCTCAAAGTCAGCGTTATCGTAAAGTCCCTGAATCATTTCTACAATATAGGAGCCATCGCTGGCTAATGCATGCATAGTGGTGATGAGATAGTCGGCAGTGTCGTAGATTTCGTCCAGAATCTCCATGTTGCCCATGAGACAGTTGTGGAAGAAGATAGCCTTGAAGTGAGGAATCTCTGACGACTCGATACCTTCGCAGAACTCATACACGTCCATGGCTTCCTGGCCGGCAATGGTAGGAATCCACTCGTCATAGAGTATGCCTCGGCGACTTTGAGGAGTTTCTTTCTTGCGCCAGTCCTTGGGATAGTCGATGTTTTCATCGAAACCACCACCGTGACCATAGAGCAGAAGGACATAGTTCTCAGCGGGCATGTCCTCCTTCACCGTATTGATAGCATAAGCCAGTGATTCCGGGTCGTAGAGTTCAAAGTCTTCATTCTTCACAGCATCCTTGGCAATCTGTTTCAGGTCTGTATCCTTGGTAAGTTCAAAGAATACGACATCACCCGGCTGGGCATATTTTCCGGAGAAGATGCGTTCCTTCACTGTATTGCCGTTTTCGTCCTTTTCTTCTGCGAATTCTTTGCCATATTTGTAAAAGAAGGCAACGCGCACACTGCCGTCCTTCATCAGTGGCAAGCACTTTTCCCAGACGTCTTCAATAATGTCGTCCATCTTCCCACCGGCATTGCCATAGACAAGGACAGAGTAACGAGCCTTATTCTGGGGAGCAGGATTCTGCTTATTAGTGCTGTCGTCATCATTGCTGCATGAGATAAGAGCCATAGCTGTCCATGCAACAAGCATGAGCATTATTTTACAGTGTAGTTTCATTTCTTGATTACTTTCTTGTTTCCATGTATGTAGAGTCCTTTGGCCGTGGGCTCACCCGAAAGCCTGCGTCCGTCCAGTGTGTACCAGGTGCCGTCCTGCTGTTGAGCGTCAGTACGGATGTTTGCAATGCCTGTAGAACCGTTGAGGAAGGCCTTGAGCTCTGAGATGGAGGAGAGGGGATAGCCCGACCTGGGCCAGAACAGAGCTCCGTTCCAATAGCCGCTGGTAAAGTCCTTGCTCCAGTCCTCGGTACCAGTTTTGTTGATGATGCCGTTGAGGTTGTATTCTGGATACCACCAGAAGAGTCCTGTCACATTCTCATGGGCATTTAGTGTTTCAATGAGTGCTTTTGTGAATTTCAGTTGTCCAGCGTCTGAGAGCGGGTACGTTGACGTGAAGTCGTATTTAGCTCCCGCCAACTTGTACTCGTACCCGTATCCTGTTTCAACAATCATAATCTGTTTGCCTGTGTAGGTTGTTTCCAATTGGGTTAGCAAGTTGTTGAACATTGGAATCGAGTTGTGGAAGTCAGGATAATAACTAAGGCCAATGATGTCATACTGAACGTCAGCAGCGGCCATCTTGGCATAGAAGGTCTTCACCATTTCATAGTTGTGAAGTTCGGTATGCAACACGGTTTTGGCCTGTGGACAAACCTCGTTGCAGGCTGCAATACCCTTCTTGATGAAGTTGACGAGATTGCTCCATGCCGCGCTGCCGTTGCTGATTTGGCCAGTAGGAAACAACATACCGTCGGTAATCTCGTTGCCCACCTGTATGAAGTCGGGTGCAGCACCGGCGTCGACCATTTGCTGCAGACAGCTCTTGGTATAATCATAAACCTTGGTAGCCATCTGCTCTGCTGTGAGGTTTTTCCATGCTGCTGGCGTACCATGCTGACCAGGGTGTGTCCAAGTGTCGCTGTAGTGGAAGTCAAGCATAAATGAGAAACCGGCATCTTTGATACTTTTTCCTAGTGCTTTAACGTATGCTAAGTCCTGGATAGCTCCTTGTTTTTTCTCGTCAGCCGTAGCATTCGTGGGCTCTACAAACAGTCGTACACGTTGTGCGTTCCAGCCTTGTTGCTTGAAAAACGTCAGTGGTTCTACTTCATTACCGTCCTTGTCTTTATAGACGGCTCCTTCGTCCACAAACTTCTTTAGCATCGAGATGTCTCCACCGACGTATTTCTGTGCATAGATTCCGATGGTGGACAAGGTGAATAATGTTAGTAGTAGTGTCTTTTTCATTTCTTTTCCTTTCCTTTGTTTTTTCTTTGTTATTTCTTATGACGGTTAGCCCGTTGCTCACGGTACTTGGCTTTCTGCCGGGCAGAGCCAGAACCGTGGGCACCGGTGATATACTTTTTCTTCTTGGCCTTGGTCTTGACCTTGTCCTCTTCCTTGCGGGGACCGCCTCCTCGGCCAAAGGAGATTCCATTAACGAGGATATCCTCGAAGTCACTTTCTTTACTCATAATTGGCTTTTGGCTTTTGGCAGTTAGCAGTTAGCCAATAGCTAATAGCCAACTGCCAACTGCCGTTATATTAGTGATGGAAAAGTCTTACTCCCGTGAAGGCCATAGCAATGCCGTACTTGTCGCAGGTCATGATGACATGGTCGTCGCGTACCGAACCACCAGCCTGGGCAATAAACTCCACACCACTCTTGTGGGCACGCTCGATATTGTCGCCGAAGGGGAAGAAGGCATCAGAGCCAAGGGCCACCTTCGTGTTCTGTGCTATCCACGCTTTCTTCTCCTCTAAGGTCAACACCTCGGGCTGACGGGTGAAGAACTGCTGCCAGGCACCGTCGCGCAGTACGTCGTCGTGCTCGTCTTCAGAGATGTACACGTCTATCGTGTTGTCGCGGTCGGCACGGCGAATACCTTCCTTGAAGGGCAGTGCGAGCACCTTCGGATGCTGGCGCAGCCACCAGATGTCGGCCTTGTTGCCAGCCAGTCGGGTGCAGTGGATGCGGCTCTGCTGGCCGGCACCAATACCGATGGCCTGTCCGTCCTTGACATAGCATACCGAGTTCGACTGGGTGTACTTCAGCGTGATGAGAGCAATAATCAGGTCGCGCTTGGCCTCGGGCGAGAACGTCTTGTTCTGTGTGGGGATATTCTCAAACAGGGCAGGGTCATCCAGTTTGATTTCGTTACGTCCCTGTTCGAAGGTCACACCGAAGCACTGCTTCGTCTCAACGGGGGCAGGCTTGTACGTCGGATCAATCTTGATAACATTGTATGTGCCCTTACGCTTATCCTTCAGTATCTCGATAGCTTCGGCTGTATAGTCGGGAGCAATGACACCGTCGCTGACCTCGCGCTTCAGTAGCAGGGCTGTGGTAGCATCGCACGTGTCTGAGAGTGCTACGAAATCACCATAGCTTGACATACGGTCGGCACCACGGGCACGGGCATAGGCACAGGCGACAGGGCTATCGTCCAGTCCGGCAATGTCGTCGACGAAATAAATCTTCTTCAGCGTGTCACTCAAGGGAAGTCCGATAGCTGCACCTGCAGGCGAAACGTGCTTGAACGATGCCGCAGCGGCAATGCCCGTAGCAGCCTTCAACTCCTTCACCAACTGCCATGCGTTCAGCGCATCCAGAAAGTTGATGTAGCCGGGACGGCCGTTAATCACTTCGATGGGTAATTCGCCCTCCTGCATGAAGATGCGTGAGGGCTTCTGGTTCGGATTGCATCCGTACTTCAGCTGTAATTCTTTCATATATTAATAATGTGTATTGTTCTTTTCGGTTGCAAAGATACACATTTTTTTCTTAATTCTTAAATACTAATTCTTATTTTATTTGTATCTTTGCACTCGTTATGGAAAAAAAGAGACATGCGCTGCGCAAGCTCTTGGAAGCTGTGGAGCACGAATTGCTGAAGAAACCTAATCGCAAGACGCTTGATAGGCTGTCGTTATTGGCGGGCTTTCAGGATTGGTCTTCATTTCAGAATGCTCTCTATGGTGAGAACGACGAGACCATCTATGGCGGACATCAGGAGCATCAAGCCGACCAGAAGGATACGAAAAAAGAGGCACCCAACCAGTGAGTGCCTCTTTTTTATGTCGTGCAGGTTCTTACTCCTTGCCAGCCAGACCGCTGCGCTTCTCCTTGATGCGGGCTGCCTTACCAGTCAGATTGCGCAGATAGTAAAGCTTAGCGCGACGAACCTTACCAACCTTGTTCACCTCAATAGAGTCAATGTTCGGCGACTCAATGGGGAAGATACGCTCTACGCCAATGGTACCTGACATCTTGCGAACAGTGAAGCGCTTTTTGTCACCGTGACCACAAATCTTGATGACTACGCCACGAAAGAGCTGGATACGCTCCTTAGAACCCTCGATAATTTTGTAAGCGACAGTGATAGTGTCACCAGCCTTGAACTCTGGGAACTTCTTGCCGGTTGCAAATGCTTCTTCAGCAACTTTAATTAAATCCATTTTGTTATTGAATCTTTAAATTTGTTGTATCGTTCCAACGCAACATAGACGGGCAACTCGTTACTTCCCTCCATCGGTTACGCCGAAAAGCGGGTGCAAAGGTACAACTTTTTATTGATTCCACGAAATAATTCTAATTTTTTTTGTATCTTTGCAGCATAAAAATCTACAATGATGAACAGAAAAACTGCTATTTTATCCCTCATGGCTGGTGTCATGATGATGTCGTCATGCCGTTCGCACTATCAGGTTGCATCTGTGCAGCGAACTCAACTGGTCATCGACAGCCGCTATGATGTGCAGCCCGATCAGCAGGCTGCAGAGTTCTTGAAACCATATAAGCATGTGGTCGACAGCATCATGGGTCCTGTGGTAGGCCAGTCGGCCAAGTATATGACGGCCAAGCGTCCAGAGGGAACTCTGTCGAACCTATTGGCTGACATTATGGTATGGGCAGCCAAGGATTATGGCGAGACGGTAGACTTGGGCGTCTACAATATGGGCGGCGTGCGTGCCGACCTGCCCAAAGGTGATGTGACGTATGGCGATGTGCTCGACATTGCGCCTTTTGAAAATAAGATAGCTTTTACCACACTGAAAGGCAGTGACCTGCTCCAACTTTTTGAGGAGATGGCCAGTGTGGGTGGTGAAGGTGTCAGCAGTTCGGTACGTTTGGTGATTAATGGGAAATGTAAACTTGTCAGTGCGACAGTCAACGGAAAGCCCGTCGACAAGAATCGCGACTATCGTCTGGCTACTATTGACTATCTGCTGGGAGGTACGGACAAGATGACGGCTTTTAAGTTGGGACGCAACGTCAATGCGCCTCAAGAGGTTAGTAGCAACACTCGTTTCATTATTATGAACTATTTCCGTGAGCTGACTAAACAGGGACGTATGGCCGATGCTAATATCGAAGGTCGTGTCGTGGTAGTGGACGTCACCAAAGAAGATTTGGATAATGTGCTCAAGTCGGGAGTGAAACGGGATGATTTGAATATGGACGCTATTAAAATGAAAGAATGATATGATGAAGAATATATGTAATAAGATGGTAAATGTAGGGGTATTCCTTTTACCGTTTATCCTGTTTACCTTTATGCCTTTAGAGGCTTCGGCAAAGAAAAACAAGCAGTTGGTCATCCTGCATACCAACGACACCCATTCGCAGATACTTCCCATCAATACGCAGTTGCCTGACACCATGAAGGCGGGTAGGGGGGGATTCCTGCGTCGTATTGCTATGCTCAAGGAGGAACGTAAGAAGAATCCCAATCTGCTCTATTTTGACTCAGGCGACTTCTTTCAGGGCTCTGCCTATTTTACGATGTTCAAGGGTGAAGTGGAGGTAGGACTTATGAACCTTATGGGTATCGACGCTGCCACTATCGGCAATCATGAGTTCGACAATGGCTTGGAAAATATGGCAGCTATTTTCCGTAAAGCCAAATTCCCCATAGTCTGTGCCAACTACGACTTCACGGGTACACCTGTCGAGGGACTCGTCAAACCCTACATTATTATAAAAAGGAATGGGGTGAAAATTGGGGTCTTTGGACTGTCGCCCAAGCTAAAGGGACTGGTAAGCGATAAGAACTGCATAGGAGTCAAGTATCTCGACCCTGCTCAGGTGGCGCTTGAGACGGCTACCATGCTGAAGGAGAAGGAAAAGTGCGATATGGTCATCTGCATCTCACATCTGGGTTGGAATAGTAATCGTGGGGAGGACGACCAGTATA
>CAMOWH010000031.1:0-21908 GCA_946628315.1 uncultured Prevotella sp. | reverse complement strand
GAGGGGGTAGTGTCAATTGCGACGTGGGAGTTCGAGTCTCCTCCTCTTCACCATAATTCTTCGAAAAAGACAAGTCTGCGGAAATAGCTCAGTTGGTAGAGCACAACCTTGCCAAGGTTGGGGTCGCGGGTCCGAGTCCCGTTTTCCGCTCTTTCTTAGATAAACCATACACAGGAAAACAAACCCATTCTAATGAATTTATATCTTAGGTATTTTGACAGAGAGATTCTGGTAACGAATGTTGATGATGCTATTGCGTTCCTTGCCGAAATCGAAGAAATAGGAATGAACCCCGTTTTGGAACGTGATATCCGCGAATATGCCGCGAGTGATGTTGTATATCCGAAGCGCTACAAGGTTCGTCCCCGTATTTACTTTATCATTATCAAGACGGAAGCTTTAACGATGCAGGACTTCAAGGAAAAGAAGGCCGTTCACTCTTCTGCCGGTGGTGCCAAGCCGGCAACGCCCGCAATGGTCCGTCTGAACGAAGAGCGCTACGGATGGTATGAGGGTGCTATAGACTTCAAACGGGTGCTGATGGTGCCTGGTACTGGTAAGTTCCAGTATCGTGATACGCACTTTGAGGCTTGCTGCAAGGCTGAGTCCGGTCAGGATTGTTACAACCGCATTATTGACCATCTGAGTGGGCGTGTAGACCCGCGCAGCCAGTTCCCCTCGGCCAAGGGCAAGAACTTCAAGTTCCGTTTCTTGGGTGACTGTAAGTGACTTTGAACTTTGAGTGGACATGAATAAGGTGATGCTGATAGGCAATGTGGGTTCCGAACCTGAAATCCGCTATGTGGAACAGGGGGTGGCAGTGGCCCGCCTGCGCCTGGCAACGACAGAGCGCGGCTATACGCTGCAGAACGGTACGCAGGTGCCTGACCATACCGACTGGCACAACGTGATATTGTGGCGCAAGCTGGCCGAGATAGTGGAGAAGTATGTTCATAAGGGCGATAAATTGTATATAGAGGGCCGTCTGCGCTATTCCACCTACGATGACAAGCAGGGACAGCGCCGCTATGTGACGGAAATCTGGGCAGACAATATGGAGATGTTGACTCCCAAGCCCACAGAATAACCATGGACGAGTATTTGCAAGTGTTCAATGAGGTGACTCTGATGTCACCATCCATAGGAGCCATAGTGGCAGGTGTCAGTGCCTGTCTTTTATTGTTTGTGTCAAGTTTTGCCTCGGGTTCGGAGATTGCGTTTTTCTCGTTGTCGCCTGCCGACTTGAACGAACTGGACGAAGAGAAAACTACCGGAGACATTCAAATCAAACAGTTGCGCGACGATTCGGAGCGTACGTTGGCAACCATACTGATTACCAACAATCTGGTGAACGTCACCATCATCATGCTTAGCACTTATTTCTTCAGCCACACGGTGAACTTCGGTTCGTCCTGGTGGTTGCAGTTTGTGTGCATGACGGTGTTGCTGACCTTTCTGCTGTTGCTTTTTGGCGAAATCATGCCCAAGGTGTATTGCGGACAACATGCGCTGAGCTTTTGTCGCAAGGCTGTGGGAGGAATCCTGTTATGTCGGAAGATTTTCTATCCCATTGCAACTGTTGTGATGGGTTCCGGACGACTGGCAGACAAGATGGTAACCAAGGAGAGTCACGCGCTGAGTGTGGACGACCTGGAGCAGGCACTGGAGTTGACCGATAAGGAAGACATCAAGGAAGAGCAGCGTATGTTGGAGGGCATTGTGCGCTTTGGTGACGAGACCGCCAAGGAGGTGATGACTTCGCGTCAGGACGTGGTGGATCTTGACTTCAAGGCGTCGTTTCAGGAGGTGATGCAGTGTGTGGTGGAGAACAACTACTCGCGCATTCCCGTATATCAGGACAATAGTGACAATGTGCGTGGAATCCTGTATATCAAGGACTTGCTTCCCCATCTGTCGAAGGGTAACAACTTCCGCTGGCAGTCGCTGATACGTCCGCCTTACTTCGTTCCCGAGACCAAGAAGATTGACGACCTGTTGCGCGAGTTCCAGGAGAACAAGGTGCATATTGCCATTGTGGTGGACGAGTTTGGTGGTACCAGCGGCATTGTGACGCTGGAGGATATTTTGGAGGAAATCGTAGGCGAAATCAACGATGAGTACGATGATGACGAGAAGAGCTACGTCCGCATCAACAGCAACACTTTTGTCTTTGAGGGCAAGACGCTGCTGAGTGACTTCTACAAGATTCTGAAACTGGACGACGACATCTTTGAGGACGTTGAGGGCGATGCTGACACACTGGCAGGTCTGTTGCTTGAGATTAAGGGCGATTTCCCCAAGATGCACGAGAAGATAGACTATCAGAACTTTACTTTCGAGATACTTGATATGGAAGAGCGGCGTATCTCGAAGGTGAAAGTCGTGGTACATGAAAAGGCTGCCGAGTGAGGGCAGTCTTTTTTTTGTTTCTATGTGTTTGCGATATTTCCTTACCAGCCGAAGCGGCTCCAGTTAAGCACACGGTTCCAGCCGAAGTTGTTGGCATATTTGTTATAGGCGTGACTGCCGGAAGTATAGCCTGTGCCGTTTTGGGGGATGAACATGCTGACGCAACCACAGTCGGCCGTCTGGTCGAACTGGCTGAAGCCGGTGTCATAGAGTTCATAGTAGATGGTCATCCACTTGAAGGACATACGCGAATAGGGAACAGCCAGGTCGAAGGCTTGTTTCCAGGAGGTGTAGTCAGCAGCACTGGCATAACGTTGGATATAGGCTTTCATGTCGTACATGACGGGAGCGTCGAATTGCCAGTAGTAGGGAATTCCTTTGAGGTCAGGTTCGTTAGGATATTGGGGGGCGATGGTGGACAATACATCCCGTGTTCGCTCAGCCAACTGGGCTATATAGCGTGTGTCAATGACAGACAGCGGGACGCTGAACCCATCCAGGTTTTCATATCCCACACCACTTACGCTGACTGGAGACTTTTGGTGATAGAAGTCAGTATAATAGTTGAAGTAGCCATCAACGATGCCACGGTACATGTCGCTGCCGCTCTTAAACAATGAAGACATGATCTTGTCGTAGGGAGCACCATTTCCGGGAATCTCAGCAGGAGAGGCAATGAAATATTCCGTGGCGTTGCGCAGTTCGTAACCTACCTCAGCACACCCCATGTTACAGCAGTCGGCAAAAATGAACTTGAAAGGGGTGAGGCCCTCTAAAGCCCTGGCCATCTGGGTGATGTTCATCCACTTTCCGTTATTAGAATTGGTATTAGTTCCATTGTCAACACCATAGGCACGACGAGAGGGACCGACGATGGTGTCTTTCTCGACAGCCCAGCCGCTGGCGTGGCCCCAGAGTATAAGGGCGTACTCGTCGGAAGGGGAGAGGCTCATCATGCGTTCCATCACTTCGCGGAAACAGTCAGCATCCGACGTATAGAAGTCGTTAGTGTACTTATACAGTGTGTCAAGAGGTTGCTGCTTGTTACTTGTGATCTGGGCAATGAACGGCTTGGTCTTTGAATCAGCCTTGTCTGCAAAGACAAGCATACGGCAGTTTGCAGGTATGCTGCCGACACCGCTGATCATTTCCTGAAGATCGTTGGAAGTAAAATTGGAGAGGTTGTTTTCTCCAGCCATATAGATAAAGACGGTACGTTTTGCCTTTTCTGTGACAGGCTGGTTGTCGTCGTTGCTGCTGCAGGAAACCATGAGCAGCATTGCACTAATGAAAGTCAATAAATATCTCATATCTTTATTTTTTTCGTGCAAAGATACGAATATTATGGGGATTTTTGCTATCTTTGCACCTAAAATTTTAAGGAACGATGAAGAAACTGATTGTTTTACTCACTATACTCTTCTTTTTTGTGGATGGGACGTTTGCTCAGGATGACGTATTGCTTGAGGTCTCTAAGGACAGTATTACAGTTGTAGTACCGGCTGTCAACCCCAATATCCTGTGTGAAGATACCTGTTCCCACGTTCACGGCATCGACCTGAGCCACTATCAGGGTCAGGTGTTCTGGGAGGCAGTGAGCGACAATACCAAGATGGCGTATGTCTATCTGAAGGCTACTGAAGGGGGCGACCGCATAGACGCCACCTTCGAGCGCAATATCGAGCTGGCCCATCGCCACGGGTTGAAGGTCGGTAGCTATCACTTCTATCGTCCGCTGACTGACCAGCAGAAGCAGTTGCAGAACTTCATGTCGCAGTGTCTGCCTGGCGAGCAGGACTTTGTGCCGATGATTGACATCGAGTCAACGGGCGGATTGTCCACCGATGTGTTCTGCGACTCGCTGTTCTATTTCCTTGACTTGGTGGAGGATGCCTATCATCAGAAACCCTTGCTCTATACAGGCCGCAACTTCTACAACAAGCACCTGAAGGGTAAGATTGACGACTACAAACTGATGATAGCCATGTATACGGACGAGCCGCCTGTGCTGGCCGATGACCGTGACTACACCATGTGGCAGTACACGGCAAAGGGACGCATCGTGGGAGTGAACGGTTTTGTGGACAAGAGCCGCTTCATGGGTAAGCACAGCTTGCGCGAAATACGATTCAAGCGCTGACCGTCAAAGCATTTCAGGCGCTGCTTAGGCCGAGGACCCTTATTCTTCTATATTCTTGATGTTGGTGACCAGTTCGCTGGCATAGGCTTGCAGCGACTGCTTGCTGAAATGGTGTATGAACCCTCGGGAACGCTCTACTTGCAAAAGATAGCGTTGCAAGTGATTTTCATTCTTTGGCCCTTGTAGCAGCAAGAACTCCTGGCGCAGGGTGGGTGACATCTGTAGGAAGAAGTCGTCGCCATAGGCCTTGATGCCGTCGGCTATCCAAGGGCCAATGCCATATTTGACCGCTGTTTTGTAGAGCTGTCGCCACTTCCATTCAGTCATGGGTTCTATTTGTTCACGTTCCTGTTCGCCGTCCAGCAGGAGCAGGCGTTCCGTGTTTCTTAATATTACGTCTTTCATGAATAGCGTTTCGGATATCTAAGTAATATGGCCAACAAGGCTGCAATGCCGATGGCTACCGGATAATATAAATAAGGTATAATGCTGATGGGGTTGAGCTGGGCCAGTCCGGCAGCCATCAGTAGTTGGGCACCATAGGGAATGAGCCCCTGCGTCACACATGAAAAGGTGTCCAATATAGATGCCGCCTTGCGATTGTCCACGCCATAGCGGTCGCCAATATGCTTCGAGATGCCACCTACCGTCAGGATGGCTACTGTATTGTTGGCTGTGCACAGGTTGACCAGCGAAACCAGCGCAGCAATAGACAATTCTGCACCTCGCTTGGTGTTGACGTGACGCGTCAGCAGCCTGATGATGAAGTCGATGCCGCCTTGCTGCTTGACAATCTCCAGCAGTCCACCCGCCATCATGGTGATGATGATGAGTTCGCTCATGCCCAGAATACCGTCACCCATTGCCTTCATCCAGCCGAAGACGTCAAACGCTCCGTTGCTGATGCCGATGAGTCCCGTCAGCATGATGCCCAGAGTCAGCACAGCCATTACGTTCATGCCGAAAATGGCAGTGACAAGTACTGCTAAGTAAGGAATCACCTTCACAAAGGACACTTCGCCCACTTCGCTGGGAGCCGTCATGTCAGTGCCCATGATGACGTAGACGGCCAGAATGACGAGTGCTGCGGGGATGACGATGAAGGAGTTGACGCGAAACTTGTCCGCCAGCCTGCAGCCTTGCGTAGATGTAGCCATGATGGTGGTGTCGGAGATGAACGACAGGTTGTCGCCGAAAAACGAACCACCCACAACGACAGCTGTCATCAGCGGTATGGAGGTGCCTGTCTGTTGGGCAATGCCTGCCGCGATGGGGGTCAGTGCCACAATGGTTCCTACGCTGGTGCCTATGGACAGGGATATGAAGCAAGCTGCCAGAAACAGTCCTGCCAACAGCATCTGAGAGGGCAACAGCGTCAGAGCCAGGTTGACCGTAGCATCAATGGAGCCCATCATCTTGGCCGAATTGGCAAAGGCACCGGCCAGCACGAATATCCACAGCATCAGCATCATCTGGCTGGTGCCGGCTCCTCGGCTGAACACGTCAATGCGCTCGCGCAAAGGACGTCCGCCGAAGACAATGACGGCATAGATGGATGCTGCCATGAATGCTACCGTGATGGGGACTTTATAAAAGTCACGAGCAATGATGCTCGTGACTAAATAGAGTACGATGAACACCACAAGGGGTGACAGTGCAATCAGTCCTTTCTTCAACGCTTGGTCCTTTCTTGTGATGTTACAATGTTACACCATTCTTGAAGATGGAAATCTCGCGATAGCCGTTCTCCTCGTTGCGGGCATGTTCGCCAGAGGCTACAGCCAGCACCTTGTCGATGAACTCAGGCACCAGTTCCTGCATGGTGCGGCCCTCCACGAGCTGACCGGCAGAGAAGTCTACCCAGTGGGGCTTGTTCTTGGCCAGTGTGGGGTTGGTAGCAATCTTCATAGTGGGCACGAAGGTGCCGAAAGGCGTTCCGCGACCGGTGGTGAACAGCACGATATGACAGCCGCAGGAGGCCAGTGCTGTCGAGGCTACGAGGTCGTTGCCGGGAGCAGAGAGCAGGTTCAGTCCGTTGTGCTCCAGACGGTCGCCATATTCCATCACACCGCTGACAGGAGCCTTGCCGCACTTCTGTGTGCAGCCCAGTGCCTTGTCCTCGAGGGTGGAGATACCGCCGGCTTTGTTGCCCGGGGAAGGATTCTCGCCCACGGGTTCGCCGTGCGACAGGAAGTAGTTCTTGAAGTTGTTAATCATCGATACGGTCTGGTCGAACAGCTGAGGTGTCTCGCAGCGGTTCATCAGAATGGTTTCGGCACCGAACATCTCAGGCACTTCGGTCAGCACGCTGGTACCGCCCTGGGCTACCAGCCAGTCAGAGAACTCGCCGACCAGCGGATTGGCAGTGATGCCGGAGAATCCGTCAGAGCCACCGCACTTCAGACCTACGCGCAGCTTCGATACGGGCACGTCCTCGCGCTTGTCCTGAGCAGCCTGCTTGTAGAGTTCGCGCAGAATCTCCATGCCTGCCTCCATCTCGTCGCCCTCGACGCGTTGGGTTACCAGCAGCTTGATGCGCGACTTGTCGTAGTCGCCCAACATGGCCATGAAGTCCTCGGGCTGGTTGTTCTCGCAACCCAGACTCAGCACCAGCACACCACCAGCATTGGGGTGCAGACAGATGTCGCGCAGCACCTTGCGGGTGTTCTCGTGGTCTTCCGAAAGCTGTGAACAGCCATAGTTGTGGTGCCAGGTCCAGATGGCGTCGACATCTTTGCAGGCAGTCTCTGCCATGAGCTTGTGGGCCATGCGCTCGGCAATGCCGTTGACGCAGCCTACAGTGGGCACAATCCATATCTCGTTGCGCACGCCAACGTCGCCGTTCTTGCGTACATAGCCCTTGAAGGTACGGCTCTCGTTCTTGATATGATTGATGTCGCTCTTGGCGTCAACGGGATTGTAGGTATATTCCAGCGTACCCGAGAGGTTGGTCTTCAGGTTGTTCTCGTTCACCCAGTCGCCGGCCTTCATGTCCTGACGGGCGTGACCGATGGGGTAGCCGTACTTGATGATATCCTCACCTTCTTTGACGTCCTTGATCAGTACTTTATGTCCTGCCGGGGTGTCTTGGTTCACTGTGATCTGCTTGCCGTCTACCTCTATGATGTCGCCCTGCTTCTTGGGGGCCAGACATACTACGACAGAATCAGCGGGATTAATCTTCAGAAATGTTGCTAATGCCATAATCGTATTTGTTTTAGTAAATAATTATTGTTCCGTTCTTAGGGCTCATCCGATGTTCTTGCGGCGATAGAAGTCAATGTTCTCCTTGGTCAGCAGCTCGATGGGCATGTAGTTGACGGGCTCCACCTCCTTTTTCAGCACGATGGCGTTGAAGAGGCTCTCAATGCACTCGTATCCCTGCATGTATCCGTGCTGGGCAATGAGGAACGAGATAGACCCCTGACGCACGCAGTCGGCATTCTTGGGTACCATGTCGTAGCCCATAATCTGTATGTTCCGGCGGTTCGACTTCAGCAGGAAGTCACCCACCAGATGGGCTTTCGAGTTGAAGGTGATGCAGTGGTGTATATGGGGGTGCTGGGTGAAGAACTCCTCCAGAATGGGGTCGTACTCCTCACGCTTGTCGTCCAGTGATAGGTTGACCTCGTGGATGACGACGTCGGGGAAGTGGTCTTTCATGTAGTGGCGGAATCCCGTCTCGCGATTCTCCTGCTGCTTGGAAGCCACATTGCCGTTGCGCATCTGCTTCATCAGCATGATTTCCTTCTCCTTGGGTGCCAGCATCATCAACATACGGGCAGCAAAATAGCCTGAGGAGAAAGAGTCCTGTCCGAAGAACGACAGGGGTTTCAGGTCGGGCATATAGGAGTCGAGCAGGATGAAGGGCACGCCCAGCTCGTGCAGCTGGTCGGTGAACCGACGGGTGACGTCCAGGCGTGAAGGTACGATGATGACTCCGTCCGGCATCTGCTTCAGACACTCGTTCGTAATGCGCGTGAAGGTGTCGACCGAGAAGCGGTTGTAGTACATCATCTTCAGCGAGAGTCCAAAGTCTCTGCGGCGTTCGCAGGCGGCCAAGGCACCTTCCTCCACCTCTTCCCAGTAGGCTTCCGATTCGTGCTTGGGGATGATACAGAAGAACGTGTATTCCTTATTATATGCTAAGGCTGATGCATACATATTGGGCTTGTAGTCCATTTCTTCTAAGGCCTTCTGCACTTTCTCCAGCGCCTTCTTCGAGACGTTGGGGCGATTGTGCAACACGCGGTCGACAGTGCCCACCGATACGCCGGCGCGCTCTGCTATGTCCTTGATTCTTGTCTTTTCTCTTGCCATATTTCCTGCAAAGGTACGAATAAGCGGGCAAAAAGCCAAATGTTTTGTGGACTTTTTCTTGCTGAAAGGTTTTTATGGTCTCGTTAGCCTACTTCAGCCCTTTCATGGAAAGAGATATGCGCTGGCGTCGCAGGTCTACTCCAACGACGCGAACCCGTACGTGCTGATGGAGGTGAACCACCTGCGTGGGGTCGCTGACGTAGCGGTCGGCCAGTTGCGATACGTGTACCAGTCCGTCCTGATGGACGCCGATGTCTACGAAGGCTCCGAAATTGGTGATATTCGTCACGATACCAGGCAGTTCCATTCCTTCGTGCAAGTCTTCGATAGCCTGCACGCTGGGGTCGAACTCGAACTCCTCAATCTGTTCGCGTGGGTCGCGCCCAGGCTTCTCCAACTCCTTCATGATGTCTGTCAGGGTGGGCAGTCCTGTCTCTGTGGTGACGTATTTCCTGATGTCTATCTGCTCACGTATGGTCTTGTTGCCAATCAGTTCGCTGACAGTACAATGCTGGTCTTTGGCCATCAGTTCCACCACGTGGTAGCTCTCCGGATGGACAGCGCTGTTGTCCAACGGATTCTTGGCATTGGGTATGCGCAGGAATCCGGCACACTGCTGGAAGGCAGCAGGTCCCAATCGGGGCACTTTCTTCAGCTGGGCACGACTGGTGAAGGCACCGTTCTCTTTGCGATAGTCCACAATGTTCTGTGCCAGCACGGGCCCCAGTCCACTGACGTAGGTCAGCAGGTGCTGCGAGGCGGTGTTCAGGTTGACACCCACCAGGTTGACGCAGCTCTCGACGGTCTGGTCCAGCGAGTGCTTCAGCTTCGACTGGTCTACGTCGTGCTGATATTGTCCCACGCCAATGCTCTTGGGGTCTATCTTGACCAGTTCGGCCAACGGGTCCATCAGCCGGCGGCCTATCGAGACAGCACCGCGAACGGTGACATCCTCGTTGGGAAACTCGTCGCGGGCTACCTTTGAGGCAGAATAGACAGAGGCACCGTCCTCGCTGACGACGAAGACCTTAGGCAAGGCGGAGGCTTGTGTACTTGCACCCTCGCCCTGTCGTCCAGCCTCTGCCACCACCTCGGTGATAAACTCCTTGGTCTCGCGACTGGCAGTACCATTGCCAATGGCGATGGCCTCGATATGGTAGTCCTTCATCATCTGTTGCACGTGCATACTGGCCTGCATCCTGTGGTTCACGGGCGGGTGGGGGAAGATGGCCTCGTGGTGCAGCAGGTTGCCCTGAGCGTCCAGACACACTACCTTGCAGCCCGTGCGGAAACCTGGGTCTACGCCCATGACGCGCTTCTGGCCGAGTGGGGCAGAGAGCAACAGCTGGCGCAGGTTCTCGGCAAACACCTTGATGGCCTCCTCGTCGGCACGCTCTTTGCTCAGGTTGCTGAATTCCGTTTCTATCGAGGGTTGCAACAGCCGCTTGTAACCGTCCTCAACGGCCTCGCTCACCAATCGTTGGCAGGCACCATTGCCACGTACGTAATTGCGTTGCAGACGGCTCACGGCCTCGTCGTCATCGATGGTCAGGCTCAGTCGCAGGATGCCCTCGTCGGCCCCTCGGCGCATAGCCAGCAGACGGTGGCTCGAACAGCGTTTCAGGGGCTCCTCCCAGTCGAAGTAGTCACTGTATTTCTGGGCTTCGTCCGTGTCTTTCTTGGCTTTGACCACTTTCGACACGATGAAGGCTTCGCGACGGAAGGCAGCACGCACCTGATTGCGGCTGTGCTCGTCCTCGCTCACCTGTTCGGCTATGATGTCCTGAGCGCCCTTCAGTGCTGTCGCCACATCCTTGATGTCGCCCTTGACGAAGTGCTGTGCTGCCCGTTCAGGGCTTTGCTCGCGTTGCATCATCAGCAGCGTAGCCAGTGGCTCCAATCCCTGTTCGCGAGCCACCTGGGCACGTGTGCGGCGCTTGGGTTTGTAGGGCAGATAGATGTCCTCCAGCGTCGTCAGCGCCCAGCAGTCCTCGATACGTTTCTCCAGTTCGGGCGTCAAC
Organism: uncultured Prevotella sp.; assembly: GCA_946628315.1. GTDB lineage: Bacteria > Bacteroidota > Bacteroidia > Bacteroidales > Bacteroidaceae > Prevotella. The sequence goes on along the minus strand of CAMOWH010000031.1, from coordinate 11,018 downwards.
TTGCCCAGCTCGCCGATGGTTTTCAGAATGGTCTCCTTGCGTTTCTGAATCTCCGTCAGCCGTTCAGCGCGGTCGCTGATGGCTGTTATCTGTACTTCGTCCAGTCCTCCCGTGCGCTCCTTACGATAGCGCGAGATAAAGGGAATGGTGCACCCCTCGTCCAGCAGCTTCAGCGTGTTCTCAACGGCGTGCTCCGACAAGTGCAACTCGCTGGCAATCAGTTGTGTGAATATCTTGATATGTTCCATTGCTCAAAGTTTAAAACTCAAAGTTCAACTCTAAAAGTTTAAAGTTCAAAGTCTCAGTACCTGCTTTCGCGCTTGATGCTCCTGATGTGCAGGCCGATGCCCGCCACAATGAGCAGCAGTCCTGTCGCCAGCAAGGCATTGCTGCTGGCCAGTGCGTGTAGGCGAGTCATTATCAGTGCCAGCGCCCCCAATACAATCAGTATAAGCCCGGCGTAGTGTTTTATCATCTGCATGATGTCGTTTCGTATGTTTTGGGTGCAAAGTTACGAAAAGTCGGGAGAAAAGCCAAATTTATTTGAACTTTTCCGAGACGAAGTAATTTCTCCGAAGGAAAGGTGACGAAAAGTTTCAAAAACTGATGAAAATGGGGTGGGATGCAAAGTTTGAAAAGGCATAATAGAAATTTTTTCGGGGACGTTGGGAAAAAGAAATTTGATGGTTAGGAAAGTTATGTTCCCAAGTTGGGTACAGGTGTTCCCAAGTTGGGTACAGGTGTTTCTAAGTTGGGTACATATGTTTCTAAGTTGGAAACATAAAATTCATGGCTATAGAAAAACATTTTCTTGGGGATGTAATAACAAATTCGTAGGCGGGATATTTGGTTAAGCTGTTTTTTATTTGTACCTTTGCACGCGTTATGAATATTGAAACGAAAGATATACACATAAGCGATTATAATTATGAATTGGCAGACGAGCGGATAGCGAAGTTTCCGCTGGCGGAGCGCGACCACTCGAAGCTGCTGGTATATAACAAGGGGGTCGTAGGAGAGGATGTCTTCTACAACCTGCCGAAGTACCTGCCTGAAGGTGCCCTGATGGTGATGAACAACACGAAGGTGATTCAGGCTCGCCTGCACTTCCGCAAGCCTGACGCAGAGGGACAGCCCACGGGGGCGCTGATAGAGGTGTTCCTGCTGGAGCCCTACCGGCCTGCCGACTACGAGCAGATGTTCCAGCAGACGGAGGGCTGTGAGTGGCTCTGTCTGGTGGGCAATCAGAAGAAGTGGAAGATGGAGGTGACGCTCTCCAGACGGGTCGAAATCAGAGGCGAGCAGGTGGAGGTCCGTGCTGTGCGCAAAGGCGAGGTGGGTACCAGCCAGCTCGTAGCGCTTGAGTGGACGGGTGGAGTGTCGTTTGCCGACATCCTGGACGCGATGGGCGAACTGCCCATTCCGCCATATCTGAATCGTGAGACGCAGGAGAGTGACAAGACGACGTACCAGACAGTGTACTCGAAGATAAAAGGCAGCGTGGCTGCCCCTACAGCAGGGCTGCACTTCACGGAGCGCGTGCTGAAGGACGTCGACGCCCACGGCATAGAGCGCGAGGAACTGACGCTGCACGTCGGCGCAGGCACCTTCCGTCCTGTCAAGAGCGAGACCATCGGCGAGCACGCCATGCATACGGAGTATATCGCCGTCCGTCGGTACACGATAGAGCGGCTGATAGCCCACGGAGGCAAGGCCATTGCGGTGGGTACCACCAGTGTGCGGACGCTGGAGAGCCTCTACTATATGGGGCTGAAGGTGCTGGCCAATGCTGACATCCGCGAGGAGCAGCTGCACGTCAGCCAGTGGGAGCCGTATGAAGGTGAAAGCCTGAAGTCTGAAGTCGAGAGTACGGAAGCCTTGCAGGCGTTGCAGGACTGGATGGTCAGAAACGAGCTGACGGTGCTGCACTCGTCGACACAGATTATCATTGCGCCAGGCTATGACTACAAGATAGTGAAGATGCTGGTGACAAACTTCCACCAGCCACAGTCGACGCTGTTGCTGCTGGTGAGCGCGTTCGTGAAGGGCGACTGGCACAAAATCTATGACTATGCGCTGGCGCACGACTTCCGGTTCCTGAGCTATGGCGACTCGTCGCTGCTCATTCCTTGAAGAAAATAAAAGATTGACTATATATGAGATATGGTTTTGTAAACGTGGCGGCTGCAGTGCCCGCCGTGAAAGTAGCTGACGTTGAGTACAACGTTCAGGAAATGGAAAAGCTGATTTCGTTGGCTGACAGCGAGCAGGTGGAGATAGTCTGTTTTCCGGAACTCTGTCTGACGGGCTACACCTGTCAGGACCTGTTCAAGGAGCAGTTGCTGCTGAACAAGGCCGAGGAGGGGCTGATGCGTCTGCTGGAGTTTACCCGTCAGCTGGACATCATCTGCGTGGTAGGTCTGCCCGTGCAGGCAGGAGGACTGTTGCTGAACTGTGCCGCTGTGGTGCAGGGGGGCAGCATACTCGGCGTGGTGGCTAAGACCTATCTGCCCAACTATAACGAGTTCTACGAGAAACGCTGGTTTGCCTCTGCCCAGGACCTGAATCCTACACAGATTTATCTGGCAGGCACTCCCGTCCGTCTGAGCGCTGAGCCCCAGCTGTTCCAGACCTCTGACGGCGTGAAGTTCGGCGTCGAGATATGCGAAGACGTGTGGGCTCCCGTTCCGCCCAGCAATCTGCTGACGATGGCCGGTGCCGACATTGTGCTGAACTGCTCAGCCTCCGACGAGCTCATTGGCAAGCATCAGTACCTGCGCTCGCTCTTGGCGCAGCAGAGTGCTCGCACGCTGAGCGGCTATGTGTACGCCTCGTGTGGCTTCGGCGAGTCAACGCAGGACGTGGTGTATGGCGGCAATGCCATGATATTCGAGAACGGCAAGGTGCTGGCCGAGGGCGACCGCTTCTCGTTCCAGCCCCAGTTGCAGACGGCCCAGATAGACATTGAACGGCTGCATACGGAGCGACAGACCAATACGACCTTCATCAACGCCCAGCGTGGCGCACACGCCCAGGTGGTCGCCTGCAAGCCCGTGGGCAACGAGCATCCTTTCCAACTGACGCGTCCTATTGATGCGCATCCGTTCATCCCCGACAACAACAATATGGCTGAGACCTGCGAGGAGATACTCAACATCCAGACGGCAGGACTGGCCAAACGACTGATACACACCAACTGCGAGCATGTGGTGATAGGCATCAGCGGAGGACTGGACTCTACGCTGGCCCTGCTGGTGTGCGTGCGCACTTTTGACAAGCTCGGATACAGTCGCAAGGGCATTGTGGGCGTCACGATGCCTGGATTCGGCACTACCGACCGCACCCACGACAATGCGACGTCGCTGATGCAGTCGCTGGGCATCTCGCAGATGGAGATTTCCATCTCCAAGGCTGTCACGCAGCACTTTCAGGACATTGGGCACGACGGCAAGAAGCACGATGCTACCTACGAGAATTCGCAGGCCCGCGAGCGCACTCAGATACTGATGGACCTCGCCAACAAGCTGAATGCGCTGGTGGTAGGCACGGGCGACCTGTCGGAGTTGGCACTGGGCTGGGCTACCTACAATGGTGACCATATGTCCATGTATGGCGTCAACGCAGGCATTCCCAAGACGCTTATCCAGTATCTCATCAACTACATCGCCATGATACCCGCCTTCAGTGCCCAGCGCGACACGCTGATAGACGTCATCCATACGCCTATCTCGCCAGAGCTGACACCGGCCGATGCGGAAGGCAATATCCAGCAGAAGACGGAAGACCTGGTGGGCCCCTACGAGCTGCACGACTTCTTCCTTTACTATATGCTGCGCTATGGCTTCCGTCCAGCCAAGATATTCATGCTGGCACAGGCGGCCTTTGGCGAGACTTATGACAAGGAGACCATCAAGAAGTGGCTGACGACCTTCTGCCGTCGCTTCTTCTCGCAGCAGTTCAAGCGCTCGTGTCTGCCTGACGGCCCCAAGGTGGGCAGCATCTCGCTCTCGCCCCGTGGCGACTGGCGAATGCCCAGTGACGCTTCGAGTGCATTGTGGCTCAAAGAATGTGAAGAACTATGATAGAGGTAACGATACAGGACGAGGTGCTGCGCACGGCTGCCGGCGAGGGCATGGATGCCTTTGTGGGCGCTTTCGTCAAGGCCATCAAGGCGGCCATCGGCGGCGAGCTGAATGCCGAGAATATGGGTCAGCTGAACAGCGACCAGGTGACGCTGTTAGCGTGGGATGTGTTGCACGAGGAGGTCATGGACGGCGGTTTCGTACAGCTCATCCACAACGGCTACGGCCCCTTCATCTTCAAGAATCCGCTGGCCAAAGCCTTGAAGCTGTGGGGCCTGCGCGACTTGTCGAAGCTCATCTACGATGCCCATACATTATATAATAAGTATGGTGAAGCGCTGGAGCGTGACTGCACGGACGAGGAATTCATGGCGCTGTTTGAGCAATATCCTGAGTTTGATGACATGGACGACACGTTCGTCGAAGAGGAAGAAGCGTGGACGGAACAGATTGCCCGCTATGTGGACGAGCACATCGAGCGCTTCGCAGTGATTAAGTAATTCTCTGGCCAAGGCCGGAGTGTGGCGTTATTAAAAGATAAGAAAGTGAACAAGGAAGAAGAACTGATCAGGAAGAAAAGTCCTGTCAACATCAAGAATAAGAAGGCCGGTTTCGAATACTTCTTCATCGAGACCTATACGGCCGGCATTGTGCTTACAGGGACGGAAATCAAGAGCATCCGTCTGGGCAAGGCGTCGCTGGTTGATACCTATTGCACCATCATGAATGGTGAGATATGGGTCAAGGGCATGAACATTTCGCCCTATTTCTATGGCTCGTACAACAACCACGAGATGAAACGCGACCGCAAGCTGTTGCTCACCAAGCGCGAGATACAGAAGCTGGCGTCTGCCACCAAGCAGACGGGATATACCATCGTGCCCCTGCTGGTGTTCATCGACGAGAAGGGACGTGCCAAGATGGACATCGCCCTGTGTAAAGGTAAGAAGGAGTTTGACAAGCGCCAGACGCTGAAGGAAAAAGAAGACCGACGCGAGATGGATCGCGCTATGAAAGTATATAAATGAACAGACTGGAAGACTTAGCTAAGCAGCGCATACTGATTCTCGACGGTGCTATGGGTACCATGATAGGCGAGAAGGTGGGGAAGGTCGGCAACTCTGACGAGCTGAACCTGACACGTCCTGACGTCATTGCCGACATCCATCGGCAGTATCTGGAGGCAGGTGCGGACATCATTACAACCAACACGTTCAGTGCCCAGCGCATCTCGCAGGCTGACTACCACATGGAGGAGCAGGCACGGCAGATGGCGCTGGCCGGAGCACGTATCGCCCGCCAGTGTGCTGACGACTATTCCTCGCCCGACAAGCCTCGCTTTGTGGCGGGTTCCATCGGACCTACCAACAAGACGTGCTCCATGTCGCCCGACGTGTCGAACCCTGCACTGCGTGAATTGGATTACGACACGCTTTACGCTGCCTACTACGAGGAGGCTGATGCCTTGATAGAGGGTGGGGTGGACGCTCTGCTCATTGAGACCATCTTCGATACGCTGAATGCCAAGGTGGCCATTGATGCCTCGCTGCACGCCATGCAAGAGCGTGGGCGTGAGGTGCTGCTGATGGTCAGTATGACGGTCAGCGACCTGGCAGGACGAACGCTGAGTGGACAGACGCTGGACGCCTTTCTGGCCAGCATGAGTCCCTATCCGCTGTTCTCGGTGGGACTGAACTGCTCGTTTGGTGCTACCCAGATGATTCCCTATCTGCGCCAACTGGCTCGTAAGGCACCTTATTATATTAGTGCCTATCCCAATGCGGGGCTGCCCAATGCCCTGGGACTCTACGACGAGACGGCGGAGAGCATGGCTCCCAAGATGGGCGAGATGGTGGACGAAGGGCTGGTGAATATCATTGGCGGCTGTTGCGGTACTACGCCGGCATTCATAGCGCGTTACGTGCCGTTAGTGGCTGGCAAGGCTCCACGCAGACCTGCTGCGCGGCCAACGCATTTGCAACTGAGCGGGCTGAACGCTCTCGATGTGCAGTCGTTCACCAATGTGGGCGAGCGCTGCAATGTGGCCGGCTCGCGCAAGTTTCTGCGCCTCATCAAAGAGAAGCAGTATGACGAGGCGATAGCGATAGCCCGCAGGCAGGTGGCTGACGGGGCGTTGGTCATTGATGTCAACATGGACGACGGACTGCTGGATGCTCGTCAGGAGATGGTGAACTTTCTTAACATGATAGCCTCGGAGCCCGACATTGCTTCCGTACCGGTGATGATAGACTCTTCGGACTGGAACGTCATCACGGCAGGGCTGAAGTGTCTGCAGGGAAAGGGCATCGTGAACTCCATATCGCTGAAGGAAGGCGAGGAGGTGTTCATCCGTCACGCCCAGGACGTAAAACGCTATGGCGCTGCTGTGGTGGTGATGTGCTTCGACGAGCAGGGACAGGCTACGAGCTACGAGCGGAGGATTGAGATTGCAGAACGCTCGTACCGTATTCTCACCCAGCAGGTTGGCGTGAATCCGTTAGATATTATATTTGACCCGAACATACTGGCTGTGGCAACGGGTATGGAGGAGCACGACGCTTATGCGGCAGACTTCATACGGGCCACGCGCTGGATATGTGAGAACCTGCCGGGGGCTCATGTCAGCGGGGGTGTGTCGAACCTGTCGTTCTCGTTCCGTGGCAACAACTACGTGCGCGAGGCGATGCACGCCGTGTTCCTCTATCATGCCATTCAGGCAGGTATGGACTTTGCCATCGTGAATCCTGCGACGAAAGTTCTTTACACGGATATTCCGCAGGAACAACTTGAAATCATAGAGGATGTCATTCTGAACCGCAAGCCTGGTGCCTCGGAAAGGCTCATCGCATTGGCTGAGGCCGTGGCTGGAGATAGCGGGACTAAGGGTAATAGCGGACCTGGAGAGGCTAAGGGGTCTGGCGCGGATGGTGTGCGCCCGGAGAGCGTCGAGGAACGCTTGAAGGAAGCACTGGTCAAGGGTGTCGGAGACTACTTGCAGCAGGACCTGGAAGAGGCGCTGGCCAAGTATCCGCGGGCGGTCAGCATCATTGAAGGACCGCTGATGGCTGGTATGAACAAGGTGGGCGAACTGTTTGGACAAGGCAAGATGTTCCTGCCTCAGGTGGTCAAGACGGCGCGTACCATGAAGCAGGCTGTCAGCATTCTGCAGCCTTATATAGAGAAGGAGCGCACGGAGGGTGCGCGGAAGAACGGCAAGGTGCTGCTGGCCACGGTGAAGGGCGACGTTCACGACATCGGCAAGAATATTGTCTCCGTCATCATGGCGTGCAACAACTATGAAGTGATAGACATGGGCGTCATGGTGCCTGCCGAGCAGATAGTGCGCAAGGCCCAGGAGGAGCGTGTGGACATGATAGGACTGTCGGGACTGATTACGCCGTCGCTGGAGGAGATGGTCAACGTGGCTCACGAGATGGAGCGTGCAGGGCTGGACATCCCCATCATGATAGGCGGTGCCACGACCAGCGAGCTGCACGTGGCACTGAAAATAGCGCCCGTCTACGGCGGTCCCGTGGTGTGGATGAAGGATGCGTCGCAGAATGCGCTGGTGGCTGCACGCCTGATGGACCGCGACGAGGAACAGAAGATGGAGCACGAACTGGACGAGAAATACGAGCAGTTGCGGGCAGACTATCAGCAGGAGCAGCAGGAGTTGCTGTCGCTGGAAGAAGCAAGAAAAAACAAACCAAAGATATGGGAAGAATAAAGTTATTAGTCTTGATGCTGCTGGCCGTTGCCATAGGATTGCAGGCGCAGCAGAAACGTGAGTTCCGTGGCGCGTGGATTCAGTGTGTCAACGGACAGTTTAAGGGAATTGGAACAGAGGTGATGAAGCGTACGCTGTCGTACCAGCTGGACGAGTTGCAGAAGGATGGCTGTAATGCCATCATCTTCCAGGTGCGGCCGGAGTGCGACGCGCTGTACGAGAGTGCGCTGGAGCCTTGGAGCTACTATCTGACGGGCGAGCAGGGCAGCCGTCCCTATCCCTACTGGGACCCGCTGCAGTGGATGGTGCAGCAGTGCCACCGTCGCGGTATGGAGTTGCACGCGTGGATTAATCCCTATCGCGCCAAGACCAAGGTGGCTCACGCCAATGCCCGCAACCACGTGGTGGTACGGCACCCGGAGTGGACGTTCGAGTACGACGGGCTGACGCTGCTGAATCCGGCCTTGAAGGAGTGCCGTGACTACATCTGCGAGGTGGTGCGCGACATTGTGAGCCGCTACGATGTGGACGGGCTGCACATTGACGACTACTTCTATCCTTATCCCGTCGCCGGGGTACCGATTCCGGACGATGCCTCCTACGCGCGTAATAATTATGGTATCGCCAATCGCGGCGACTGGCGGCGCCACAATGTGAACCTGTTCATCGAGCAGCTCTACCGTACGGTGCACGAGACGAAACCCTGGGTGAAGGTGGGTATCTCGCCCTTCGGCATCTATCGCAACCTGCGGAACGACCCTAACGGCAGCCGCACCAACGGACTGCAGAACTACGACGACCTGTATGCCGACGTGCTGCTGTGGGACCGCGAGGGGTGGATGGACTACTGCGTGCCGCAGCTCTATTGGGAGATTGGCCACAAGGCTGCCGACTACGACGCGCTGATACACTGGTGGAACGACCATCTGACACATACCGACCTGTATATTGGCGAGGACGTGGAGCGCACGGTGAAGAACCGCGACCCGCGTGACGCCAGCCGTCATCAGCTGTCGGCCAAGATGACGCTGCACCGTCAGCTGCCCCGTGTCAAGGGAACGGTGCTGTGGTATGCCAAGGCGGCTGTTGACAACGTGGGCAACTATGGTATGTCGCTGCGCAATGTCTACTGGCGGACGCCGGCGCTGCAGCCTGTCATGAAGCAGCTGACGAAGAAGACGCCGAAGAAACCGCGCAAGGTGAAGCACTTCGAGGTGGACGGTCAGCGTGTCATCTTCTGGCAGGCACCGAAGGCGAAGAGCTGGGACACCGAGGCCGTCAAGTATGCTGTTTACCGTTTTGAGCCGGGCGAGCGTGTGAACACGGACGACACGTCGAAGCTGGTTGCCGTGACGGGCGAGACATTCTACGAGGCTGCGTCGCCGGGAACCTTTGTCGTGACGGCACTGAACCGCGTGCAGGGCGAGTCGAAAGCGGTGAAGGTAAAAGTAAAAAGGTAAGAGGCTGGGCTACGCGCCCGGCGGCGGGGCAACGCGCTTAGCGGAGATACGGATTATACGTCAGTTCATCGGCTATCGTGCTTTGGGGACCATGTCCCGAGAGCACGATAGTTTCTTTAGGCAGATGGGCTATGACGTGCTTCAGGCTGTGCTCCATCTCCGACCAGTCGCCCTCGGCAAAGTCTGTTCGGCCGATGCTCATGCGGAACAGCGTGTCGCCGGTGAAGGCGGTGTGCTCCGACTCGCAGTAGAAGAGGGCAGAGCCGTGTGTGTGGCCGGGAGTCTGGAGCACCTGCAGCTCGTGGCTGCCGAAGCGGACGGTGTCGCCGTTGCTGAGCAGACGTCCGGTAGGCGGCTGGGCGCAGTCCAGGTCGATGCCAAACATATTGGTGGCCTGGTCGGACAAGTGCTCGACCAGAGACTGGTCTTCGGTGCAGATTTCTACGCCCAGTTGGTAGCGTTCGTGGACGAGGGCATTGCCGAAGTTGTGGTCCAGATGTCCATGCGTCGCCAGCAGGTGTACGGGTTTTAAGTTCTGCTCGCCGATATACCGTGTGAGGGCAGTGCGCTCATCGGGAAAGAATACGCCGCAGTCGATGATGACGCACTCGCGGCTCTCATCGCTTACCACGTAGCAGTTCTCCTCTAATGGATTGCATGTAAATCGTTTAATTGTCCACATCTCTTTTTCTCTTTCTTTATATATGTTCAATGCTTATACCTTATAGATTATAGTGGCAGGTAGATGACGTACTTCTGGCGGAACCACTCTTCGCCGAACCACTGGCTCAGCTCGGCCGTGTCGACAATGTGGCGGAACGGCTGCAGCTCGGCCTGCAGGTCGCCGCCTTTCAGACAGATGACACCGTTGGGCAGTGCGTTGCGCTGTTCGCGGCCGATGTTCTTGCGGACTATCTTCGCCAGGTCGGGCAGCGGCATGACGGCCCGGCTGACCACGAAGTCGTAGTGCCCTTTTTCGTCCTCGCCGCGCAGATGCTGAGGCTCGCAGTTCTTCAGCCCGATGGCCTGGGCAACCTCCTGCGCCACGCGTATCTTCTTGCCCGTGCCGTCAATCAGCTTGAACTGACAGTCGGGAAAGAGTATGGCCAGCGGTATGCCGGGGAACCCGCCGCCCGTGCCGAAGTCCAGAATCTTGGTGCCGGGGCGGAAACGGACCATCTTGGCGATGGCCATGGAGTGGAGCACGTGGTGCTCGTACAGGTTGTCAATGTCCTTGCGCGAGATGACGTTGATCTTCGCGTTCCAGTCGCGGTACAGCTCGTCGAGCATCGAGAGCTGTCGCTGCTGCTCTGCGCTGAGGTCGGGGAAGTAGTGTAGTATCTGTTTCATGGCTGCAAAGGTACGAAACTTTTCGGTAATATATATATAATAAGGTGTAAAACTTTTCCGCCGTACAGGTCGAATAATTTCGGCCGGGACGTGCGCAGGGCGGGGGCGGTGGTACGACCGACCCGACTCCGGACCCTGACGGCGGAAGCGACTCGGACGAGTGATAAGAGAGAAACGCCCGCTGTGACAGCGCGCCAGTCTATTTTGTTAATTTTTAAGAAAGGGGAGGTGCCTGACGCTCGGCGTCGCGGTACCTCCCCTCGCTGTTTGTTTAATCGTGTTTCCTCAGCGGTGGGAACTGGTTTTAGTAGTTCTCGGCCTTCACCTGGAAGTAGGCTTGCGGGTGGTCGCAGACGGGGCACACGTCGGGTGCCTTGCGTCCGATGACGATGTGTCCGC
>CAMOWH010000030.1:0-21920 GCA_946628315.1 uncultured Prevotella sp. | reverse complement strand
CGCCCCAGCCGTCCACGACGGCCCGCTGGTCACCAACGATATAGCCGAATGCAACACCACACTCTCGAAGAGAGATTGCAACGCCACACTCTCGGAGAGAGATTGCAACGCCACACTCCCGAAGGGAGAACGCTCCACGCCGAACGCTTCGTGCGCCACGCAGCGATTCCGCATCCTGGGCCGCAAGGACAACGTCATCTGCTCCGGCGGCATCAAGATTCAGATAGAAGAAGTGGAGCGACGGTTGCGTCCACACCTACACGTACCTTATATAATAACGAAGGCCCCAGACGAAAAACTCGGCGAGCAGGTCGTGCTGCTCACCGAGTCGAAGGCTGTCGGGGACGTGCTGGCCGCTTGTCGCCTGCACCTGCCCAAGTACTGGGTGCCCCGTCGTATCTTGTCCGTAGACCGTCTGCCCCTCACGGAGACAGGAAAGCCTGCCCGCCGCGAGGCCGAACGGATGGCTATGACTCCCGATAGAAGTCCAGCGCCTCTTTGATTTCCTCCTCCGTCGCCGTCTGGTTGATGCGTATGTCGCCGATGCCGCCCAGCAGCGTGAAATTGATGTCGCTGCCCGTATTCTTCTTGTCGTGGTGCATCAGTTCCAGCAGGTGCGGGTAGTCGTCGCACGTGATGGTCATGCGGCCGTAGTGCTCCAGGATGAACGAAACCGTCTGGCGCATCTTGTCCTGCGGGAATCCCGTCTTGACGCACGACAGCCACAGCTCGACTATCAGTCCCCACGCCACGGCATATCCGTGCAGCACGGGGCGGCGCTCCAGCGCCAGCGACTCGAAGGCGTGGCCCGCAGTATGACCCAGGTTCAGGGCTTTGCGGATGCCTTGCTCCGTAGGGTCTTCCAGCACGATGCGCTGCTTGACGGCCACGCTGTCGGCCAGCATCTGTCCGAGTTCTCTGAGCGCACTGACCTCTTTGAGCCCTTTGAACTCATAGCTCAGCAGCTCTGCCCACATCGGCTCGTTGGAGATGAGCCCGTGCTTCAGCATCTCGGCATAGCCCGACAGCAGGTTCTCCCGGTCCATCGTCTTCAGGAATATGGTGTCGAGAATCACAGAACGGGCGTTGTTGAAGACGCCAATCTCGTTCTTCAGACCGCCGAAGTTGATGCCCGTCTTACCGCCCACGCTGGCGTCGACCATCGACAGCAGCGTGGTGGGGATGTTGATGTAGGAGATGCCCCGCTTGAAGGTCGAGGCGGCAAATCCGCCCAGGTCGGTCACCATGCCGCCGCCTAGGTTGACCATCAGCGAGTGGCGCGTGGCCCCAAGGCGTTGCAGCTCGCTCCACACGTGGCTCAGCGAGTCGAGCGTCTTGTTGGCATCGGTAGCCCCGATGGTGATGTTCTGGGCTGGTTTCATACAGCTATATCCCGCCACGACGGGCAGGCATAGACGGCGGGTGGTCTCGTCAGTCAGTACGAACAGACGGTCGTAGTTGCACTCGGCAATGGCCTGACTCAGCGATTGTTCCAATTCTTGCGATATGATAACTTTTTGTGCTTCCATCAGCGTGCAAAATTAATATAAAAAAGTGTAACTCGTATCGAAAAAGGGGAATAATTGTAGATATTACATTAATTTTGTACCGACAGCATTAAACTTTTTAACGGACAGTTCGTCATAAACGGTATAAGGTAAAAAAAGTAAAACGATAAAAACGCAAAAAGATAACAATGAGACGGCTGATATTACTCTTGCTGATGCCTTTGGCAGCCCTAACGGCTATGGCGCAACGCCATGTGACAGGAACCGTAGTGGAAAACGAAACGGGCGATGCCCTGCCCCAGACCACCGTCAGACTGCTCCGCACAGACAGCACGCTGGTCAAGGGTGCGCTGACGGGACTGGACGGGAAGTTCGAGCTGAAGGCCCCCTCAGCAGGAAAATATATCGTGCAGGTGACGTGCGTAGGCTTCAAGCCCTATACCAAGCGTGTCAACGTTAGTGGCGACAAGAATGTGGCACTGGGTACCATCACGATGAAGCCCGATGCCGTCATGCTGAAGGGAGCCACCGTTACGGGTCAGGCTGCTAAAGTCACACTGAAGGCCGATACCTTTGTCTACAACGCATCGGCTTATCGCACACCTGAGGGTTCGGTGGTAGAAGAGTTAGTCAAGCGTCTGCCTGGTGCTCAGGTGGATGACGACGGCAAGATTACCATCAACGGCAAGGAGGTCAAGAAGATTATGGTCGACGGCAAGGAATTCATGACGGGCGATACCAAGACGGCTATGAAGAATCTGCCTACCTCTATTATAGAACGCGTGAAGGCCTACGACCAGAAGAGCGACCTGGCCCGTGTCAGCGGTATTGACGACGGCGAGGAAGAAACGGTCCTCGACTTCGGCATCAAGCAGGGCATGAACAAGGGTCTGATGCTCAACGCCGACCTGGCCAAGGGCACCAAGGACCGCTACAGCGGACGCATCTTCGGCGGATGGATGAAGGACGACATGAAGATATTCCTCATGTCCAGCGCCAACAACGTCAACGACATGGGCTTCGGCATGGGCGGAGGCGGCTGGGGCCGCGGCCGACAGGGACTGACCGCCACCAAGATGACGGGTGTCAACCTGAACTACGAGAAGAAGGACAAACTGAAGCTGGATGGTAGTATCCGCTGGAACCACAGCGACGGCGACGCTTCCGTGCGTCGTTCTACGGAGAACTTCCTGAGCAGCTCGGCTTCCACCTTCGGCAACTCGCTGAACAGCAACATGACGCGAAGCAACAGCTGGGACGCCCGACTGCGACTGGAATGGACGCCCGACTCGATGACGAACATCATGTTCCGGCCCAACTTCCAATACAACTCTAACGACGGCGTGAGCGAGGGCACCAGTGCCACCTTTGACGCCGACCCTTACAGCATACGCAACATCACCGACCCACTGAGACAGTTGGACGACCTGCTGGCTGAGAACGTGGTCAAGAACAGCAACATGAGCAACTCGGTGACCTACAGCGACTCCAAGTCGGTAGGCGGCAACTTGCAGCTGAATCGTAAGCTCAGCACCAACGGACGCAACATCACGCTGCGCCTGAGAGGTAACTACGGCGAAGGCATGAGCAAGTCGTTCTCCAACGACTCCGTGAACTACTACCAGTTCGCCCACGACTCAATCTATCAGGCTAATCGTTATGCGGTGACGCCCACCAAGAACTGGAACTACAGCCTGCGTGCCACCTACAGCGAGCCCATCTTCAACCGCGTCTACCTGCAGTTCTCGTACCAGTATCAGTACAGATATACGAAGAGCGATCGCGACACCTACGACTTCAGCAAGCTCGGCCTGCCGTTCTTCAGCATCGTACCCGACTATCGTAACTGGGGCGGCTACCTGAATATGTTAGGCTCGAAACCTATGGAAGACTATCTGGACGACAACTTGAGCCGCTTCTCGGAGTATAAGAACTACATCCACACGGCCGAGATTGCCCTGCGCGTCACCCGCAAAGACTACAACCTGAATGTGGGCTTTCAGGTGCAGCCCCAGAAATCACATTTCATACAGGACTATCAGGGTGTTCATGCCGATACGACCCGAACGGTCACCAACGTGTCGCCAACGGCCGACTTCCGCTGGAAAATCTCCAAGGTCAGCCAGCTGCGATTCACCTATCGCGGCACCAGCAGCCAGCCTTCCATGACTGACCTGCTCGACATCACCGACGACTCCAACCCACTGAACATCCGCAAGGGTAACCCGGGACTGAAGCCCTCGTTCACCCAGAACTTCCGCCTGTTCTACAACAACTATATCCAGAACCACCAGCGTAGCATCATGGCACACGTCAACTTCTCGACGACGCGCAACAGCATCTCGAACATGACAACCTACGATCCCGTGTCAGGTGGTAGGACTACTAAGCCCGAGAACATCAACGGCAACTGGAATATCTTCGGTATGTTCATGTTCAATACCGCTGTCGACTCGACGGGCTACTTCAACATCAACACCTTCACCACCGTGCGCTATGCCAACAATGTGGGCTACATCAGTCTGGATCGCACTTCCGACTCGCAGGAGTCTACCACCCGTTCCACCACGCTGGGCGAGCGCATCTCAGGCAGCTATCGCAACGACTGGCTGGAGTTCGAGCTGAACGGCTCACTGGAGTATCTGCACGCCCGCAGCGTCTTGCAGGAGAACAACAACATGGACACCTGGACCTACTCTTATGGTGGCAGCGTCATGCTGACAGCACCCTGGGGCACCCAGTTGTCGACAGGCTTGAACATGAACTCACGCCGTGGCTACAATGATGCCTCGATGAACACCAACGAACTCATATGGAATGCCCAACTGTCCCAGTCGTTCCTGCGTGGCAATGCGCTGACGGTGTCTCTGCAGTTCTACGACATCCTGCACCAGCAATCTAACTTCAGCCGTGCTCTGACGGCCATGCAGCGCAGCGATACCGAGTATAACGCCATCACCAGCTATGCCATGTTGCACGTCATCTATAAACTCAACAT
This sequence comes from uncultured Prevotella sp., assembly GCA_946628315.1. Classification (GTDB taxonomy): domain Bacteria; phylum Bacteroidota; class Bacteroidia; order Bacteroidales; family Bacteroidaceae; genus Prevotella. The sequence goes on along the minus strand of CAMOWH010000030.1, from coordinate 17,414 downwards.
CTTTGGCGGCATGTCCAATATGCGTGGCCCTGGCGGTCGCGGTGGCTTCGGCGGCGGTCGCGGTGGCTTCGGCGGAGGCCGTGGTGGTCGCGGAGGCGGTGGCTTCGGCGGTGGCCGTGGAGGAAGATTCTGAGAAAAGTAAAAGCGTAAAAAGGCAATATGGACGAGAAACAATGTGTTGAACTGTTGGAGCACCACGGGGTGAAGGCTACGGCCAATCGTATTGTGGTCGTCAAGGCTCTGGCTGCTGCTGACCGCCCAATGTCGCTGTCAGAGCTGGAATACCAGATACTGACCATCGACAAGTCGGGTGTCTTCCGTGCGCTGACCTTGTTCAAAGAGCACCACTTGGTGCACGTTATTGAGGACGGAGGTGACGGGGTGCGCTACGAATTGTGTCACAGTCACGACGACCACGTGGACGACGACCTGCATGTGCACTTCTATTGCGAACAGTGCCGTCGCACCTATTGTCTGGAAGACATTAAAATACCGCCAGTACAACTGTCTGACGGTTTTGAGATGCACTCTGTCAACTACCTGGTCAAGGGCATCTGCCCCCACTGCAAAGCAAGAAGATAGAATAACGGGAAGATATAGTAGAAAAAGAAAAAAGGGATGAGCCAGGGCTCATTCCTTTTCTTGTCTGTCGTCGATGTTGTCGCCCTCTGTCGGAGCCATCTCCTCCTCGAAGTCCGTGATGCCAGCCTTCACGAGAATGTCGTACCACTGGATGAGCTTCTTGATGTGGCTGTTCTGCACACGGTCCTGATCCCACTCGGGCAGCACCTTCGTGAAGTAGTCGTGCAACTCCTGGGGTGAAGCCTTGTGGAAGTCCACGCTGGCGGGCTTTCCATTTTCCAGGTCGCGCATCGAGGCCAGCACCTTCATCAGGGGAACGTCGTCTGTCTCGGTGAACATGGCGATATCGGCCAGCGACGTGATGCGGTCCGTACCAAAGGCGGGCATACGCTTATGGGTGTCATCCAAGGCCTCGACGATGAGGCTGTTCTTGGCGCGTGATACGAGCTTGTAGAGTCCGGGCTTGCCGGAGATTGCTAAAATGGTCTGTTTCATGTTTTCTTCTTTTTCTTTTATATTTTTCGTTATGTCGTTATTCCGTCCTAACGTTGTTAATAGTTGCTCAATCTGTTGGTTAATGTCGGTCTTTCCGTCGTTGACGATTTCGTAGTCGGCACGTTGCTTGACTTGTTCCTGAGGCCACTGGCGGGCCATCCATTGCTGTGCCTTCTCGCGGCTGATGCCGTCGCGCTGCATGACGCGTGCTATGCGCACTTCCTCAGGTGCTGTGACCACCACCACCATGTCCACCAGTTGGTCGGCACCCGACTCATACATGATGGCACTCTCCATCCACAGCATTCCGCTCTGACGGAAGTCCTCGAAGACGGCCGGATGGATGATGGCGTTCATGGCCCGCTTGTTGGCCTCGCTGGCCAGCAGGAACCGGCTCATGGCGGCTTTGTCCAACGAGCCTATCAGACTGACGAGCTGTTGCTGCAGGGTGGGCGAGGTGCGTATCAGCCGTTTGGCTGCTGCGTCGCAGTCATAGACTTCGATGCCGTGTAGTGCCAGTCGTTTGCACACGTAGCTCTTGCCCGATCCGATGCCTCCTGCAATACCTATCTTCATTCCTGTTCCTCTATGAGGTAGTCTACTTGTTTGGTGCTGAGGATGGCCCTGCTGATGCCCTGTGGCACTTTGCGCAGGTAGATGTTACACTTCTCCGAAGGCTTCTGCTCTATCTCCAGATAGTCGGCCACTACGATAAAGTCTTCTGCCTGCAGCGACTTGATGAGGTTGACACCGGCCACAAAGTTCACGTTCACCTTGGCGGGGAATGTTCTGAGCACCTTACCTTTGGGCAGGTTCAGACATTTGATAGGGACGCCGATACTCTCTTCCGTTAGCACGTCCGTATGGAATGCTATCTTGATGTGCTCTGGCACAATCTTGACATCTGATGGATGGGCCATCTTGCAGGTAATAGTCAGCGTGTCGCGGAATCCCACGTAGTTCAGCGGTTCCGTATATACCATGCGGATGCTGTCCATCTTTTCGTGCGACGCATAGACGTCGACACTGTCAGGCGAGAATTTGACGTCAGAGATATAGTACAGCTGTTCTGGTATCACACGTCCTGTCCAGTAGACGGGCACGCGTTTGCGCTCACCGTTGTTATAGAAGAACTCCAGTTTCTCGGGCTTGATGGAGGTAATCTTCGTCGACATCTCCAACTTTTGCTCGGCTATGCGCTTGAGTTCTGATCCAGAGACAATGCCGCCACCGTTTCCCCTGTCGTAGTTCTTGTAGTTGATGTTCAGCGCGGGCCTGCGCTCTCCGTAGAGGTACGACAGCAGCAGCCACCCCTTGTCGCGCACGGTGACGTGGATGGTGTCGATGCTGGCCGAGGTGAGCACCACGTTCTTGGGAATGTTGGTGATGCGTACAGGCACCACCAACTCCTTCTCGTACGTCTCGTTGAGCGTCATGATGAGCCAGATGACAGCCGACAGGAACAGGAAGAACAAGAATACAAAAAATTGCTTGTTCATGTTGCTGAACAAGAAACTCCTGATACTCCTGAATACCTGACTCATTCTGTGACCTATGCCCTATTTCTGCATCGGTGTGCTGGTGGTGTCCTTGAAGACATAGCCCTTGTCCACCTTGATGACTACGCCGTCGGCAATCTTCACCTCGATGATGCCTGTTGCCAGGTCAATCTTCTTGACGGTGCCATAGATGCCGCCACCGGTGATGACCTCCGTGCCCTCGGCCAGCGAGTTCTGAAAGTTCTGAATCTCCTTCTGGCGCTTCTGCTGGGGACGAATCATAAAGAAATACATGATGGCGAAGATGGCTACCATCATCAGGATGAAACTCATGCCGCCGCCTTGTGCGGCCTGGGCTGCTAAAATAATCTGTGACATTTATTTACAATTTAAAAGTTTACGATTTATTTTGCTGTTTTTATTTGTCGCTTCTGACGCTTTTCAGCAGTCGTCCTGACTCTACCAGGTGGTGCGCAATGGCGTCCAGCATACCGTTGATATAGCTGGCGCTGCGTGGGGTGGAGTATATCTTGGCGAGCTCCACAAACTCGTTGATGGTTACGCTGACGGGGATGCTTGGGAACGTCAGTATCTCGGCGATGGCTATCTGCATGATGACGATGTCCATGTAGGCCAGTCGTGAGAAATCCCAGTTCTGTGACGCCTCGCTCATGTAGTGCTGATACTCGTCGGCATTCATGATGGTGGCGCGGAACAACTTGCGGGCATAGTCCTTGTCCTCCTCCGAGTCGTACTCGGGCAACAGTGCCTGCGAGGCACCGTTCTTCTCCTCGAAGCGCTTGATGGTCTTCACCACGAAGGTGTCCACTACCTCCTTGTCGTCGTTCCAGTAGAGGCTCTTCTCCTCCAGCAGTGCGTCCAGCGACTCATTCTGCTCTATGAGGGTACGATACAGCCTCCGCCACAGTTCGCGGTCTGCCTGGTAGTCATCCTCTTCTGCGTCCATGTACTCCTTATAGATGTCGCACGCTGTAATCTGCGTATATATCTTCTTTATGAACTCCGGCTCGTCGTTCCACGATATCTTCTGGGTCTCCATGAAGTCCAGGAGTGTTTTGTTCTCCTCCAGCTGTAGTGCAAAGCGGTTGTCGGCAAACTTGCGCGACGGCATGGGAGTCCCCTCACGCTTGGCCCTCGACTCCGCTACTTCCAGATGGCGGCGCGACTCACGTGTGATTGCCACGATGAGTGCCAGCATATAGTTATACAAGTCGTATGCTTTCGACAGACTGAAGAGCAATTCCTTCTCCGCCGTGTCTATGTTTTTACTGCCGTTCTGATAGTAGGCATAGGTCAGTTGCACTACCTTTGTTCTAATCAATTCTCTATTAATCATAGTCTTTTTCTTATGCTGTGATACTCTTATCAGACTGCAAAGGTACGAATAAGCGAGCGAAAAACCAAAAGAATTGTGGATTTTTTCTCTCAACTCTCTTATTGACCTTGGTCGCTTTGTACCATTAGGTTAAAGGACTTTCAACTCTATTGATGGCATCCTGAATCACCAGGCCTGCCAGCGTCAGCCCGAATGAGGCTGTGATGTGCATCAGCGAACCCTTGCCCTCGCCGCCTTGCGGCCTTACCAGTTCGTCGCTGAAGACACATTTGAACTTCCGTTTCGGCATACGTTGCTCCTTCTTGAACCGGTTTCTCAGTGCCCGTGCCAGCGGGTCCCCCTTTACCTTCCAGAACTCGGCCACCTGAATGCGCGTAGGATCCAGCTTCAGTGCCGCCCCCATCGACGAGTAGAGCCGTGCCTTCGTCAGACACGCCAACTCTATTAGCCGAGCCTTGTCCTTCAGCGAGTCTATGGCATCGATGATATAGTCATACGTGTCCAGCCCGAACTCCTTGGCCGTCTCCTCCGTGAACGTCTTCTGCAGGGCTGTAATCTCTGCCTCGGGGTTGATGGTCAGCAGTCGCTGGCGCAGTGCCTCCACCTTCACCTGTCCCACTGTCTCCGTGGTCGCCATCAGCTGGCGGTTGACGTTGGTCACGTCCACGCAGTCGAAGTCCACGATGGTCAGTTGGCCGATGCCTGTCCGTACCAGACATTCCGCGCACCACGAGCCTACGCCCCCTATGCCGAAGATGATGACCCGTTTCCGTGCCAGCCGTTCCATAGCCTCGTTGCCCAGCAGCAGTGCTGCCCGTCCGAAAATAGCCTGTCCTGTTTTCATATCGCCCGCGAAGGTACGACAAAAAAGTGAGCCGACCAAAGTTTTCGTTTAGAAAGATATTCTAAAAATGGGCTGAAAGGGAGTGTGAAAAAGAATAAACTTGCGAGATAAGGTTGCTTATTAGTGGTGTTTTCCAAATATCTGGTTGTTTTTGGATGTTTGTTCTAAACTCCATACCTTTGCAGCTGAAAACGATTTAAAGTGAAGAGTGATGGGAAATTATATTTTAGCCGACAATCAGGCACTGACGCGCTATGCTTTTGAGCGTATTCTTCAATGTGAGGATGGTGTGACGCCGCCCTCTCAGAGAAAAAATGTCATCTACCAAGCTTCCGACAAGGCCGGACTTATGCAACTGTTGAAGGAACACGAGAGTGCCATTGTGGTGCTCGACTATTCTCTGTTCGACTTTGCCGACATAGACCAACTGCTCATTGTGAGCGAGCGTTTCCCGCTGTCCCACTGGTTATTGGTCAGCGACGACCTTTCTCCTGTATTTCTGCGCCGAGTGGTCTACTCGTCGTCGCAGTTCAGCATCGTCTTCAAGGATGCCTCCCTGGCAGAGGTCCGTGAAGCGCTGCAGTCGGCGGGTCACCACGACCGCTATATCAGCCAGCGTGTCCTGGAGGTCATCATCACCCAGCAACAAGAGGAGGATGCTACGGACATCCTGACAGCGACAGAACGCGAGATAGTGCGTGCCATTGCCCAAGGCAAGACGACTAAGGAGATTGCTGCGGAACGATATTTGAGCGTGCATACCGTTACCACCCACCGCAAGAACATCTTCCGCAAGCTGGGTGTGAACACGGCCCACGAGGTAGTCAAGTATGCGTTGCGTGCAGGATTGCTCGACGCGTCGGAATTCTATATATAATTAAGGTAGAAAGGACGATATACCAAACCTATGGTACATGAAATGCCGTGCAGGGGGTATTGTCAGGGTGGGGATTTCGCCGTACCTTTGCACCCAGAAACATTAATAATTATAAGTTAAAGTAAAAATGAGAGTTATGAAAACGATGAACATGAACCGAATGCGATGCTGTTGTTATAGCAGTATGCAGATGATGAGAAATGATAAGGAGGGTAGCGTACACATTATTAGTAAATATAAAGAACGACAAACGTATGAAAAAGAACATTTTTACCATAGCATTGATCTTAGGGCTGCAGCTTAGTCTGATAGCCAGTGCACATTGCAACGCCACACTCCCGAAGGGAGAACAGTCAGAGAAGGTAACCCTACGCGTGCCGAACTTCGCACGTCCGTTGGTTGAGAAGTGGGTTACGGAGTATCAGAAGACCAACACCAAAGTTGATTTCCAATTTGTCACAGGGAAATCGCAAAACACAGAAAACGATCTTGTTCTTACTGCCGATGACGATGCCGTGCTGGTGGCGCGTTATGCCGTGCTGCCTGTCACCACGCGTGGCTCGGAGGCTGACCAGCTGGTGGGCGGACACGCTCTGAACGCAAAGAAGTTGAAGCTACTGTTCTTTGTCAAGGATGAACTGGACGACGAACGTAAGGAGGGTAAACTGGAGCAGCGTCTGCACATCGTGACAGGCAACAGCCTGCTGTCGGCCTCGCGCCTGTATGCCAAGAACTTCCATCAGGAAACAGTCAATTACAAAGGTAAGAAGATTTCAGGTGACGATTCATTCCTAAACCTTGCCATTAGCCGTGACCCGCTGAGCGTGACGGTGAACTCGCTGCCGAACATTTTCGACCTGCAGAGTCGTCAGTTGCGCCAGACGCTGGCCCTGTTGCCCCTGGATGTCGACAAGCAGGGACGACAGGTGCTCAGTGAGAGTCGGCTGGACGATATCCTGCAGTTGCTGGAGAGCGAGCACTATGATGAGATCCCCGTCGGCAACATCGGATTCGAGTACAATCATGCAAACCCCGTTCTGACCAGTTTTGTGCTGTGGGTGCTGCAGAACGGTACACAGTATGTCCACCAGTATGGTCTGCTGACGCTGTCACAAAAAGAACTGACCGCCCAGCTGCACCGCGTGAGTCAGAAGGACCTGGCACAAAAATAGTATTAACACGAGACTTTAGCCATAATCAATTAGTAGTTTGTTTTAGTTTAGATGAAGGGACGGGTCAACAACGATAGACCCGTACCCTTTAGGGAGAACTGTGTTTATGAAAAAGAGATTATTTACATTTTTGGTCGTGCTGTCGTCTGCCCTGTCAGCATTGGCACAGACCACGATAACGGGCCGCATCGTTGATGCCCGTACAGGAGAACCGCTGATAGGTGCCTCGCTGGTGCCTAAGTCAAGCAAGGAACTGGGTGCTGTCACAGATGTGGATGGAAACTTCCGTCTGGTGACGAACGTCGAGCTGCCGTTGACTCTGTCTGTCCAGTTCATTGGCTACCGCCCTCAAGAGGTAGACGTCTACGATGCTTCTGAACCTGTAGACATACAGCTCATCGACAATGCCAGCCGTCTGAACGAAGTGGTGGTAGTGGGCTATGGTGAGCAGAAGCGTCTGGAGCTGACCAGCGCCATCGCAAGTGTTAACAGCGAGGTGCTGCGCCAACAGAATACCTCTGTCGAGAGTGCCCTGCAGGGGGCTGTGGCTGGTCTGAACGTAATCACCACCAGCGGACAGCCAGGGGCCCTGAGCAATATCCGTATCCGTGGCGGCAACAGCATCACGGGAGGCAACGAACCGCTGTATGTCATTGACGGGCAGATTGTCTACAACGATGCTGCTTCGACGCAGACAGGCGCTTCTGGCAGCGACGCCCAACTGGACCCGCTGGCCTTCCTGAATCCTGCAGACATTGAGTCGATAGAAGTGCTGAAGGACGTTTCGGCCACCGCCATCTATGGTACGCGTGGTGCCAACGGTGTCATCATCATTACTACCAAGAAGGGCTCGCACGGGCGCAACACCATCAACTATACGGGCACCTTCTCGTGGAGTTCGGCAGCCAAGAAACTGGACTTCCTGAATGCGCAGCAGTTTACAGCGTTGTATAACGAACTGAACCCTGCCAACCCACTGCCTGCTCCTACCGCCAATTACGACTGGCAGGATGCTGCACTGCGGACGGCCTTCACCAACGAGCATCAAATCAGTTTCACGGGTGGCGACGAGATTTCGCGCTATGCCATCAGCGGCGGCTACAAGGGTCAGCAGGGTATTATCATAGGTACAGACCTGAAACGCTATACCGGTCGCATCAACTACGAGCGCCGCATCCTGAATAACCTGCTGGTGGGGCTTAACGCCTCAGGTGCCTACAACAGTCTGGCAGGACTGCGCAATGTCGATCACGGCAACACCGGCCAGACTGCCAAGTGGGCTGCCAACAGCTGGATGTCGGCCCTCATCACACCTCCCACACAGTCTATCTACAATAGCGACGGGTCCTATAATTACTCGAAGACCCCCATCAGTCAGGATGTGTTTGTACGTGACGGTGAGGTCGTAGTGGGCAACCCTATCAGCGACTTGAATAACATTCAGACGAATACGACCAATTCGCGTGTCATTGCCAATGCCTTTGCCGAGTGGGAGGTCGTCAACCACCTGAAGTTGAAGGCTAATGTGGGTGTAGACCTGTCGAACACCAAGGAGAACAACTATTCGCCATCGTACACCACAACGGGATTGGAGTACAATGGTGTGGCCTCTGTGGGCGGCAATAAGACCAACGTGTGGCAGGCCGAGTTTACTGTCACCTACGACAACACGTTCAAGCGCCATCATGTCAACGTGCTGGGTGGTTACACAGCGCAGCGTACAGACAGGGAGGGTTTTGCCACTACCGTTCGCAACTTTGCCAATGATGTCACAGGCTACAACAACCTGTCTGCCGGCAGCGATCTGTATCGCTCGACGAGTGCAGCCTATATCTCTACGCTCCAGTCGGTATTGGGTCGTGTCAACTACTCATTCGACTCGCGTTATAATGCCTCGCTGACCCTGCGTGCCGATGGTTCGAGCCGTTTTGCCCAGAATCATAAATGGGGCTGGTTTCCCTCACTGGGTCTGTCGTGGAACATTGACCGTGAACGCTGGCTGCATTTGGGCAAGGATGTTGACTTCGTCCAGCTGCGTGCCTCGGTAGGTGTGGTGGGTAACCAGGAAATCGGCGACTACCAGTTTGGTGCCAATGTGTCGCCTAATACCACGCCGTTTATCTACAATGGTGAAGAGACAGTGGCATACAATATCACCAACATGGCCAATCCTGACCTGAAGTGGGAGAAGACTGCTTCTTATAATATAGGTATCAGTGCCGGTTTTCTGCATAACCGCCTGACGGTGACCTTCGACACCTATTACAAGAAGACCAGCGACCTGTTGCTGCAGGTTCCTGTCGAGGGTGTCACAGGCTATTCTACGGCGCTGCGCAATGTAGGCTCAGTCACCAACAAAGGCGTGGAACTGGAAATCAGTGGTGTGCTTTTGGACAGCAAAGACTGGTCGTGGAACGTCAATGGCAATATAGCTCACAATAAGAACGAGATAACCAGTCTGGGCGGTGCCACGTCCATCATTCCAAGCATCGGCGGTGCCACTATCGGCTACATCTCGCCGCTCATCGTCAAGGTGGGCGAGCCCTTGGGTACCTTCTACGGATACAAATTCGCTGGTATCGTTCAGAGCGAGGAGCAGGCAGCCCAGCTGACTCCCCAGACCATTAACAAACTGGAGCCTGGAAATCCCTATTTTGAAGATGTCAACGGCGACGGTGTGGTGAACACCGAGGACCAGACGGTGTTAGGCAATTCGCAGCCCAAGTTCACCTATGGCTTGAATACGTCGCTACGCTACAAGCAGTGGGACTTGTTCGTCAGCCTGGCAGGCTCGTACGGCAATAAACTATACAACGGACTGGCTACCCGCCTGACCAAAGGTTCAACATACTACAACTGTCTGGCTGATGTCGCCAACCGCTGGACACCCGCCAACCCGTCGAACACGGTTCAGAAAGCCAGCGACGACCTGACAGTCGTTTCCGACAGCCGCTATGTGGAGAATGCCAGTTACCTGCGTCTCAAGAACATCCAGCTGGGCTACACCCTGCCTGTTCCACAAATCACCAAGGACGCTCGTCTGCGCCTGTATGTGGCACTGCAGAATTTCCTGACCATCACGGGCTACTCTGGCTACGATCCTGAGGGCGGTCGCAATGGTGCCAACGAGCAAAGTGCCATCTATCAGGGCATCGATATGGCAACCTATCCTACGGCCAAGAGCGTGCTCTTCGGACTCAGTGTGACGCTGTAGATTAAAGTGATATCACGTAATAACGACATAATGGTATAACGACATAACGAATGATTATGAAAACGAACATTACAACATACATCTTAGGTGCAGGTTTGCTGCTCAGCAGCTGCGCTGATCTTGACCAGACTTCTATCAGTTCGATAGACAAAGAAAACTTCTATCAGAACGAGTCAGACATAAAGGTTGCCCTCAATGGCATCTATCAGCAACTGACCACCGGAGGCATGAATGCCCCCTGGAACAATGAGGTCATCTATTTCAACGACCTGCAGAGTGAGTACGCCCGTCGCGGAACAGCCAACAGTGCTGACATCACAGAGATAGGCAATTTTTCCATCACACCGACCAATGGCTTCGTCAAGACAGCATGGAACTACCGCTATCTGGCCATCAACCGTGCCAACATCCTGATAGACAAAGTGGCAGGTGTGCCCTTGGACGAGACCACACGGAGTAACTACACGAATGCCGCCAAGTTCCTGCGTGCACTCTACTACTTCGACCTTGTGCGCTATTTTGGCGACGTGCCGCTGGTGCTGCACGACGGCGAGGGTGAAGGCGAACCCCGTACTTCGCAGGACTTGGTCTACGAGCAGATTGTTACGGACCTGACAGATGCCGAGCAGATTACTCCCGACTTTGCACCGCTCACCAGTCAGGCTTCCGCTGGTGCCGCTTCGGCCCTGTTGGCCAAAGTCTATCTGACGTGGGCACAGGCGGATACCGATTATGCGAAGGAACACCAGAGCGAACTGCTCCAGAAGGCCGTTGCTGCTGCAGACCGTGTCATCAGTGCAGGCAAATACCAACTGATCAGCAAGTTCATTGACAACTGGTCGCTGGACAAGAAGGAGGGCCCGGAACTCATCTTCACCGTCGAGCATAAGTTCAGCGTCAATCGTAACATCACCGGCCACTGTGTCTTCTCAACAGGCTTTACCAATGCCAGCCTGCCAGTAATTGCCGCCCTGAACAATGACATATACAACGATTTCGACCCCAACGACCAGCGTCGCGATGCCTCAGTCACCCTGCGTCTCTTCAATCCGGCTGACGGCAAGTATTTCGACTTCGAGCGCCTGCGTTTCAGGAAGTATATTGACACACTCTACATGGCCAACGAGAGTGCCCCCTACATCTCAGGACAGAACACCAGTTCCAGCGTGTTGCGCTATGCGGACGTGCTGCTCGTCAAGGCTGAGGCTGAAAACGAACTTAACGGTCCAACTGCCGCTGCCTATGACGCCATCAACCAGGTGCGACGTCGTGCCTACTGGAGCCCGTATGAGAACACGCAGAAGCAGCCGACCGACGGTACTACGCTCAACCTGTCGGGACTGAGCAAAGAGCAGTTCCGTGCTGCTGTGCAGGCCGAACGGTTCAAGGAGTTCATCACCGAGGGTTCACGCTGGTTCGACCTGAAGCGCTGGCACATCCTGGTGAAGACTATCAAGGAGAAGGTTGATGCTGACGACCTGAAATACAAGAATATCTCCCCCCGCAACTACTATCTGCCTGTCCCTGAGGATCAGATTGTGCTCAATCCCAATCTGAAGCAGAACTGGGGTTATGCCGGCGAGACTTCAGGCGACCCCTACACAGCCAAAGGTTGGGAATGAAATAAAATAGATAAGGTAAATCAATTAAAAACAGTACGACAATGAAAAAGCAAGTAAGAAACATCCTGCGCAGCGCACTGATAGTAGCCGCTGCCACCGCCATCACCGTCAAGAGTGTTGCACAAACCGCCATTGCAACGCCACACTCTCAAAGAGAGAACGACTACAACAAGCGTGAACTGTTGTGGCAAGTGTTAGACCAAAGCCGGCAGAACGATTACATCCCCGTGTTCTTTAATATCCACTTCAAGGACAAGGAGGGGCAGAAGGCTGTTCAGTCGCACATAGACTGGTTCCGTACCACGCATGTCGACTTTGTCAACGTCAAGTACGAGTATTTTCCTACAATACAGCCAGTGAAGAGTACCAAGGACTGGAAGAACGTCAAGCCCTTTGAGCCTGAGACCTGGGAGGAGCAGCTGAATGTCATCCGCGGACTGAAGCGTGAACTGGGACAGGAGGCACTTATCATTCCTACCGTGTTCTCTCCGCTGCGCGTGCTCATACAGACTGCAGGTGCACAGTTGTCAAGCGATCGTGAGGGGCGCCGTCGCGTCGTAGAACTCATCAAGCAGGACCCCAAGGCTATCAAACCCGCACTGGAGGCAGTCACCAGCAGTCTGCTGTATTATATTCGCGAGGCTCGCAAGGCCGGTGCTGACGGATTCTACATCTCAAGCCAGGGTGACGACGTGGAGGAGTTTGGCGGAGGCGTGTTTGTCGATGTCATCAAACCCTATGACAAACAGCTGAGTGACCTGGCGGCTCGGATTGCCCCTTACAACATCTTGCACATCTGCGAGAGCGGAGGTCACTTCACGGCAGACACCTTCAAGGACTATCTGGACTATCCGGGCAGTGTTGTTAATCCGCCGCTTCACAACTGGCAGGGCGCAGGATTGTCGCTCAAGGATATCAGCCGGCTCTTTAACCGTCCGGTGCTGGGCGGACTCAACAATCGCAGCAAGGCACTTCGTGAGGGTACGTTGGAGGAACTGAAGGCCGAGGTGGATGAGATACTGAAAGACGCTCCCCAGAACTTCATCTTCGGTGCCGACGACTCTGTGCCCAACGATGTAGACCAGGAGAAACTGCGCAAGATAGTGGACTATATCCACACCTGGCGTCAGACACACAATAAGTAAGGACGCTTTGACGTTATAATAAGCAGAATGAAACAAACGCTGATTTGGATTGGCGCCCTTATCGTGGGCGCCATCCTTGGATTATTACAGACTGACTGGCTGAACCAGTTGACGGATTTTGTGGCTGTCGTCTATACCCGGCTGTTCCAGTTGCTGGCAGTGCCCACCATCGTATTGGCGGTAACCACTACGCTGGCGACAATGGGCAAGGGACAAGGCACGGGGCGCATCTTCCGGCATACCATCAGCTATACCCTGCTGACAACCACCGTGGCGGCTGTTGTGGGGCTGGTGCTCTATGTCGTGATAGCCCCTGGCAACTTGCCGGCCGATGCTGTCCATGTGGGACAGGAGGCGGTGGCCGATGCACCCCAGCTGTCGTATCGCAGTCACATCATCGGACTGGTACCCAACAATATCGTGCGCCCTTTCCTCGAAGGCAATGTGCTGTCGCTGCTTATCTTGGCCTTTGCCGGTGGCTTCGGGCTGTCGCGGATGCCTGAGTCTGACAACAAGGCAACGGTGCTCCGATTGCTGTCGGGACTGCAGGAACTGCTATTCCTGCTCATCCGCGGACTCATCTGGACACTGCCTGTGGGCATCGTGGCGTTTGCCGCCCAGTTGTCAGCCCAGCTGACGGCTGGTGTCGTGGCCGACTCGCTGGGTAAGTATGTCGCAGTGGTGCTGGGGGGTAACCTGTTGCAGTTCTTTGTGGTGCTGCCGCTGTTCCTGTTGCTGCGTGGACTGAATCCTGTCCGTACGTTGGGAAAGATGATGCCTGCCGTGTTGATGGCGCTGTTCTCGAAGAGCAGTGCCGCCACGCTGCCTGTCACCATCCAGAGTGCCGAAGAACGGCTGAAGGCCGACCCGAAGGTGGCCCGCTTCGTGCTGCCCATCTGTACGACCATCAACATGAACGGATGTGCAGCCTTCATTCTGGTGACGTCGCTGTTCGTGATGCAGCAGGGCGGTGTCGCTCTGACGTGGCTCACCATGCTGACATGGATTGTCATCAGCGTGCTGTCGGCCGTAGGCAATGCCGGCGTACCCATGGGGTGCTACTTCCTGACGCTGTCGCTCATGTCGGGCATTGGTGCTCCTGTGGCCGTCTTGGGCATCATCCTGCCCGTCTATACCATTATTGATATGGTGGAGACCGCTGTTAACGTATGGTCAGACTCGTGCGTCTGTGCCATGACAGACCACGATTTGAAATAAATCTCATAAAAGTTTGGCGGGCTCGTTTTTTCTTCGTACCTTTGCAGCCGCTTTTTCGCATCGTGTGATGGTGAATTGAGCAAAGAACTTAATTTTAGAGTAACACATTATTATTAATTATGAAAGAGATTAGTGTAAACGGTCAGAAGCGCACCGACGTAGGCAAGAAGGCCTCTAAGCTGCTTCGTAAGGAGGGTCTGGTACCCTGCAATCTGTATGGTGAGAAGAAGGGTGAGAACGGTCTGCCCGAGGCTTTGGCTTTCACGGCATCTGCTGCTGAGCTGCGCAAGGTTGTCTATACCCCGCACGTATATGTTGTGAACCTGAACATCGACGGCGAGGAGCACAAGGCCATCATCAAGGAGCTGCAGTTCCACCCCACAACGGATGCACTGCTGCACGCTGACTTTTACGAGATTAACGAGACGAAGCCCATCACCGTAGGTCTGCCCGTCAATCTGACCGGTCATGCCCAGGGTGTTCGTGACGGTGGTCGTCTGAACCTGTCTATCCGCAAGATTAACGTCACTGCTCCCTACAAGAACATTCCCGAGAAGTTGGACATCGACGTTACCGAGCTGCAGCTGGGCAAGGCCATCAAGGTTGGTTCGCTGAGCTTCGAGGGTCTGGAGATTGCCACTCCGAAGGAGGTTATCGTTTGCTCTGTCAAGGCTACTCGTGCTTCTCGTTCTGCTGCTGCCGAGGCTGCCGCAGAGTAAGTGAATAGTGATCACTTATCACTTTTGCCTGTAACCTTAAGAGAATGGACAAGTATTTAATTGTGGGTTTGGGTAATCCTGGCGACGAATACGCCGAGACCCGCCACAACACTGGTTGGATGGTATTGGACGCTTTTGCTAAGGCGTCCAATATCGTTTTTGAGGACAAACGCTACGGCTTTGTCGGCGAGACGTCGCTGAAGGGCAGGCGGGTTTTTCTGCTCAAGCCTACCACGTTTATGAACCTCAGCGGCAATGCCGTGCGCTACTGGCTGAACAAGGAGAGCATCGACCAGCAGCGCCTGCTCGTGGTGAGCGACGACGTGGCGCTGCCCCTGGGTGCCTTCCGGCTGAAGGGCAACGGCTCGAATGGCGGACACAACGGGCTGGGCCACATCCAGCAGCTCATAGGGCAGCAGTATGCCCGTCTGCGTATGGGCATCGGCAACGACTATCCTGTTGGCTCGCAGATTGACCACGTGCTGGGCCGCTTCCCGGCTGAGGAACGCGAACATCTGCAACCCAGCATCGATATGGCAGTCGACATCATCAAGAGCTTCGTGCTGGCAGGCATTGACGTGACGATGAATCAGTATAACAAGTTTGGCAAGACACCGTTATGGCAGCAGAAGAAGGAAGATTGCAACGCCACACTCTCGAAGAGAGAAATCTAAATGTCGCTCGCATTGACAAGTGGCTATGGGCCGCGCGCATCTTCAAGACGCGCTCGATAGCCGCCGATGCCATCAAGAACGGCCGCGTCACCATACAGGGCGTCAACGTGAAGCCGTCGCGTATGGTGAAGGCCGGCGAGGTGGTCAGCGTCCGCAAGCCGCCCGTCACCTATTCGTTCAAGATTCTGAAGACGATTGAGCAGCGGGTGGGGGCGAAGCTGATTCCCGAGATTTACGAGAATGTGACGTCTGCCGACCAGTACGAGCTGCTGGAGATGAACCGCATCAGCGGCTTCGTGAACCGTCAGCGCGGCACGGGCCGGCCTACGAAGAAAGAGCGCCGTGCGCTGGACGAGTTTGTAGGTCCGGCCCTGGAGGGCGACTTCTTCGATGACGATGACTTTGACTTTACGGAGGACTAATTATGTTATTGGATATAGTACTTATAATAATAGGTGTAGCACTGGTGTTGTTCGGTGCTGACCGTCTGACGGAAGGTGCCTCGGCGCTGGCCCGTCGCATGAATGTGCCCGAAATCATTATCGGCCTGACCATCGTGGCTGCCGGAACGTCGGCCCCTGAGCTGTTTGTCAGCCTGGTGTCGGCCCTGAAGGGTACGCCCGACTTGGCTGTGGGTAACGTGGTAGGCTCGAACACCATGAACGCCATGCTCATCGTGGGCTGTGCAGCCATGGTGGCACCGATGACCATCAGCCGCTCGACGGTGAAGAAGGATATTCCCTTCTCAGTCGTGGCCTCGGTGCTGCTGATAGTGCTGGCGCTTGACAGCTTCCTGGGCCGTGTGGACGGCATCATCCTGCTTGCAGGCTTCGCCGTCTTCATGGTCTACACGCTGATGCAGGCCAAGGCGGGCAGCGCGTCTGAGGTGCAGGCAGAGACGTCGCCCGTCTGGAAGAACATAGTCTATCTGCTGGGCGGTCTGCTGGGACTGGTGCTGGGCAGCAACCTGTTTGTCGACTCCGCTTCCAGCGTGGCTTATGCGCTGGACATCAGCGAGGGTGTGGTAGGTCTGACGGTGGTGGCCGGCGGCACGTCGCTGCCCGAGCTGGCCACGAGCGTCGTCGCAGCCCGCAAGGGCCAGTCGGCGATAGCCATCGGCAACGTCATCGGCTCCAACGTCTTCAACATCCTCATGATTCTGGGCCTGACGGCCACCATCTGTCCTATGGAGATAGAGGGCATCACCACCCTGGACATGGCCGTGATGTTCCTCTCGGTAGCCCTTGTGTGGCTGTTCTCCTTCACTCGCTTCACGGTCGAGCGCTGGGAGGGAGCCCTGCTCGTCGGTGGCTATCTGGCATACCTCTGCTGGCTGATAAGCAGCCTGTAGGAGTGGTCATATATATATAATAAGGTGTAAAACTTTTCCGCGAGACTTATGTCGGGTCTCGCGGAAATTTTGTATCTTTGCAGGCAGAAAACCAATTAAGCATTAGGATTATGGAAGCAATTATCGAAAGAACGCCGAGAACAGTAACGGTTCGAATGAGTACGCGGCGCTGGGATAGACTACAGAAGATGGAACAGGCCTATAAGTTGGCTCGGACCATCAAGCGTAGCGCAAAACAGGCAGAAACGGCACCCGCCATGACAGTGGACGAGGCCATGGATTTCATAGACAAGCTATGATTCGTGAAGTACGCTTTGCCGATGAGTTTCTCGACCAGGCTATCAAGGACATCGGGCAGGGTAAGTTCACCGCCATTGCTATAAAGTCACCGGAAGCATAACTAAGCATCTCCACACATTTCAGAAGAAATAATATTCCGCCGGGAGTCTCTGCTTTGAGCAGGGCGTCGCGGCGGAGGTTTTTTTTGTGGCGGGCGGGGGGGCTTTATGTTAAAAGTGAAACTTTCCTAACGCATTTAACAATTTTTCCATTTTTTTTGATTAGCACAAAAGTTCGTACTTTTGCCGCCGGTTTTGACAACTGAATCTACAATTCATGCTAACTAAAGAAAGGAAGCAAAAGTAT
>CAMOWH010000029.1:0-22005 GCA_946628315.1 uncultured Prevotella sp. | reverse complement strand
GCTGCCGGGAGAACGGCATCTACACCAATCCGCTGATGGTTAGTTTGAAGTTTTTTTATAAAGTCTTTGAATTACGCAGGTAGACGCAAAAACCTGCACAGACATGCCCAAGGTTGCCTCCTCGTAAATAGTAATATAAACTACTGATTTTCTAATTCCTTAAAAGCTGTAATTAACTTTGAATTATCCTCATGGCTTCGCACGGCGATGCGCATGTATTGCTTACCATCGAACCCTTGTTTGTTGGAACAGTTGCGGACTAAGATATTATACTTCTTAAGCATGGTCAGCACAAGCTGATTTGCACTCTTAGGTGGAAGAATCTCGCAAAGGAAATAATTAGCTTGTGATGGCATCACCCGAAGGAAACTAATCTCCTTGAGCTTTTTTTCAAAGTCTTCACGTTCTGTGATGAACTTCTCACAGGCACGCTTGTAGTCCTTCTCATACTTGGTGAATATCTGCATGAAGTACTCCGCAAAAGAATTGATATTCCATATACTGACCATTTTCTTCATCTTGGTAATGATAGCAGTGTCAGCTGAACAGAGGATTCCCAACCTAATACCTGGTACACCGTAACTTTTACTGATACTCTTTATTACAATCAGCTGAGGATATGCTTCAAGTATAGTATCACAGAGCAAAGAATTATTCTCATAGCCTACACTGAAATCAACAAAACTCTCATCCACTATCAGACGAATGTCCTGGTGTTGACACCATGCTGCAAAAGTAATCACATCATCAATGGGAATGAAGTTGCCAGATGGGTTGTCGGGATTGATAAGAAGAATATTGTCTGCATGATTCTTTCCAAAGAAATCCATCAAATCCTTGATGGTATAGCGGTAGTCGCTATTCTTGGGAATAAAAGTGATAAGTTCTTCTTTATTCCTTCTATTAGGGTATTCTTCAAAAGTAGGTCGTGTTATACCTAAAGTACCAGGTAACAGCTCCATCAAAGCCTTAATAAGTTCCGCAGCACCATTACCAGGTATGATATATTCTTCTTTCACCCCCCAGCACTGGCTAGCAATAAGGGTGTTTACTTTCATACCGGAAGGATACTCTGCAATCAGGGTTTTGAAGAACGCTTCCATTTCATCGATGATGCGGCTCTTATTGAAATATGGATTCACCAAGTAGCAATAATCCAGCATCTTGGGGAAACGCCAAAAACCGCCATAGCGACCATCGTACTTTCGCAGCACATCTTTCTCGTCTGCAAACAAGGCCTCCGCAATGTCCAGGTCTTGTTTGTCATCAATCTCGTACCATTTTTCATTGGTTATCGGGAGAGCTTTCAAATCGTGGCTATTTAAGAAGGAAATAATACGCAACACATTCTCGTAGTACTCATTATTTCCCACAGCCTTGGAATATGCGTCCAAGAATGGTACATACTTCGTCTGAGAAAAAGCCTTTGAAAACTTGTAGATGTTGACCGTCTTATAATACTGTTCTGCGTCCTCGTAACGGAATGCGTCCTTGGGGACAAAATTTACGATATTACAATCTTTGTCAATACACACCATTGTTCCATCCATCCAACTCTCATATTTTGCGACAAGAGCAAGGTTCGGATTTGGATTATCTAAGAGGAGTTTGAACATTCCGTCATCGAAAATAAGGTCACTTTCTATGAGTAGCGTATCATCCTCCATCAACTTTTCCTTGGCGAGTGCAAGGGAATAAATATTGTTGGTTTTGTCATAGACTGGATTGTTTACATATTCTATTTTCAGTCCGTCTTTTTCATTGCCAATATATTCCATGAGTTTTTTCCCCTCATAGCCCACAACAATGACAACTCTGTTGAGTGACAGCATGGATAACTGTTTCAAGACACGGTCAATCAACGGTGTTCCATTGACTGGCACCATACACTTGGTATTGTTCTTGGTATATTCACCAAGTCGCTTTCCCATACCAGCAGCTAAAATTAATGCTTGCATATTTTAATATCTGATTTCTATTGCATTTTATGAATTGTTTCATTCTTGTCCAATCTTCCCATATTGGATTAGCACCTTTGTCAGAGGTTGCTTTTTTTGCTTTCTATTTTGTTGATGAAATAGTCTAAGATGGGCTGTTCTTTCTTCTCCTGAAGTCTTTCAAGTATGGATACGGGTATTAATTCCTTGACGTACATGATGGCAAGTTGCTTAAAGCGTTGTACTTTCGATAAGCCAAATTCAAATTTCCGAGAAGGTGTCCTCCAATCTTCACCGTATTGGTGGGACAAGTAATTTTCGTAGTCTATTGGAGCCATGTAGGTCTGTCCCAGAAATTCCATCGGTGCTGTTTCTTCAACATATTTTTTCTCGCAAATGTCCATACAGCAGTGCATTAGGCTTGGGTCTTTCTTATACGGGGCAAAGAAATACAGATCGATGTATTCTCCCTTGCGAATAATGGACAGAAATCCACGACGCTCATAGCGGGCCAGTTCGAACCCAACTTCCCTGAGTTCGAATAGCATAGCCAGGAATGCCGGCATATCGCTCTTGAGCATGACCAAGTCGATGTCTTCATCGTGAGTGATGAAACCATGTTCGCGAACAGCACCAAGCAGGGTGCCGAAGAACAGCAGAAACGTCAAGTGGTTTCGGTCACAAACTTGCTTTAGCAACTGAAGGTTCTCGTTGGCAATGGTCTTGTCGATAGGCTTGATGCCTTCGAAGATGGGAACGAACTTATAGGTGTAAGGACCTTTGGAGGTTTTTATTGTCTTGTGCATAATTATGTATAATGTTCAGTGTATATGGTGCTTGATGAAATTTTTCAGACTGTAGGGCATGTTCCTTTTTATGATGGCTGCCCATGTGTTGTCGGCCTTATGGAACCTGTAGTCAAACTCGCTATCAGGTAACACATATTGGGGATGTCGGAGTGGAAAGTCCAGACTATGACTTTGCATATAAATTGTAGCATAGGAAGTATGAGTGGCTTGTGCATCATTACCGATGTTAGATATCAGGTTATGCTGTGGGAAGATGCAAAGTTGGTTTTGTGAAGCCAATGAGAAATACCATTGCCAGTCCCATGCAGATACCCGATTCCTATGTATCATCTGAAGCTGATAGGTCCAGCGTCCTTTCTCCCTGCCCAGATAGCCTCGGTTGACAAGAATGTCGTTGTAGTGGTCTTTTAGGAAGTTCATGCCGATGTCCATGTTCTTCCATGCACGCCTCCAAGTTGCCCAGCCCCAGCATGCAGCATACTTTGAAAAGCAATATGAGTAAGGCATAGGATAGCCGGCTGATATCTGGTTGCTGCCAGCTATCATGCCAATTCTGTCGTCCGTTCGGTATCTGTCAAGCAGTTCGGCAACATAGGGGAAAAATGTCTCATCAGCTATACAGTCGTCTTCGAGAATGACACCTTGCTCTTCGTTCTCGAACAACCAGTTAATGGCAGTGAAGACACCAGGGCCGCAACCGAGGTTCTCCTTTTGGAACAAGGTGTGCACCTCACAGTCCCAGTCAATAGCTTTCAATACGGCCTGACGGGTAGCTTCCACGATGGCTGCTTCGCCTTCAACGTGCTGGCGAGCACCGTCGCAGGCAATATACATCTTGGATGGCTTCGCTTTGCGTATCGCTGCTAAAGTCTTGAGTGCGATGTCCTTCCGACAGAATATGACGAATAGTATTGGTGTCTTATACATTGTCTAAAGTATTGCGTTCTTGATAGCATTTAAGAATCCATGCCCGTATTTCAAGTCAGGCTCGACGTAGTTGCCTTCTGCCCATTCGTTCCATGAGCGGAGGAAGAGAATACGATGTTCGGCTTGCTTGTTCTTAATAATCTCTATGGCTTGCTCTATATGCTGTTGGAAATTCTCAGGTGTCGCATGAATGTACACCCCTTCCTGGTCACCGGTTCGTGGCGTACGGTCCCATCCGGGAAAGATGCTCGGATAGACATTTTCCCAACTGTCCTCTGGTGCAAAGAAGTGTTTAACCACCTTGGGATAGTCATATCTGATGGTGGGCAGAAATGAGAATTTTTCATGCAATTTAAAACGGATGGCTCTTTGGTATTTGCCAAATACAATCATCTCAGCGCGCGATTTGCCTAATGAGTTGATGCCGTCAAAACCCAGCGAAAGGAATTCGTTATAGACTTTGGCACTACTTTTCAAGTCGGGAATGACACGTCCGGAACCTATTCCACCTTCTGGTAGACGAACACGGGTGTTTGTCGAGTTACACATGGCCACGAAGTAGAATCCTGGCAATCCGTTTGCCTTAGCCAGCAGTTGCCAGTCCTCCATAAATGCTTCAATATGAATGAAGCGATAGGGATCGTAGATAAGGAAGAGCAATTTCCCGTCGACAGTGATATAGCGCTTGTCCCTGAAAGCTGGAAGCATTGTGTTGAAATGCAGAACATTGTCTTCATGCCCAAGGTAGAGCTGTTCGGCAATCATGCCGTCTTTCATGCCTTTTTTCCAAGTCGATGTGCTCCAGTCATGGTTTGCCCATGCCAGACAGAACGGAAAGTCGGGCTTGCCTGTGGCCACCACTTCGTTGAAAGGGCGTTCCAACAATCGCTTACCATTGCCAAACCAATAGTGCCAATAGCAGAACCCCTCTACGCCTGCCTCACGTGCCAACTGGGCTTGTTCTTCACGAACTTCAGGTAAGCGTAGATCGTAGAAGCCTAAGTCCGCTGGGATGCGTGGCTGGTAGTGTCCTCTGAACAAAGGCTTGGCTTTTGCCACATTGGTCCATTCGGTGAATCCTTTGCCCCAGTACTTGTCATTCTCTGGTACTGGGTGGAATTGTGGCAGATAGAATGCTATAACTCGTGCCTTCATTGTTTTTATGCTTTTGTTTGCAAAATTAGCAATAAAATCTTAATTATGCAAATTCTTAATGACTTTGGCTGGAATTCCTGCTGCAACACAGTATGCAGGGATGTCGTGTGTGACTACGCTATTGGCTCCTACAACGGCTCCATCGCCAATGGTTACTCCTGGCAGAACGCAGACGTTGTTGGCCAGCCACACATTATTACCTATAACAACAGCACCTTTGGATTTTGCTTCGCGCAGGGTGGGAGGGATGAGCAGGGAGGCATAGTCCGTATCTCCATGACTGTTGTCTGTTATCAATACATTAGTGCCTGTAAGCAGGTTGTTGCCAATGGTGATACTCTCGACGGCTGTAAAATGGTTGTCGCGACGTATCATGCATTGATTGCCAATGATGATGCGTGGCTCTTTGCTCCCGATTTTCCAGGCTGTGAGTTGCAAGCCGCTTTCAAAAATGTTGCCATCACCGATACTGATATATTCTGTCCCTTTCAAGTGATATGCAGGCCACAGCATATATGAATGACCGAAATGGGCGAAACGACGTTGGACGTAGCCTGTGTATAATTTGTCCCGTAAGGAGCAAAATGCTTTTGGAAAAATAGCCGGGCAGATATAGGACCATACCTTCCCTAATATAATAAAAATACTGTCTATGAAAGCTTTCTTCATTTGCTGGAACTGATTTGAATTGGGAATTTTTCTAATAGTAGTTCATGATACCTGAGATAGCCATATAAAAGGAATAGAATGACAATGCGTAGATTGCCACTGTCAGAGAATGAGAATAGTGTCATTCCGCCTTGCATACAGATGCATAGTGTGAAATAAAGCAGCAAAGCCTGATGCAGTCTGAGTGTACCGTCGCGTGGCCGGATGATATATATAATCAGACCATTGAAAATGACAAAGATAAATACGGTGGAAATTGGGCCAAAGTCGATAACGATATCACCGACAAAGGTTGAGAATATGTCATCGTCAATATTGAGGTTATGGTACTTTTCACGTCGCTCTGTATAGTTCTTGGGAGTGTCTGGGTCAATCAGTCTTTTTGCTAGGTTGAGGGTACGGTCTCCATTTCGAGTTCCTCCAGCGTCAAGTGCAAAATTATTAAAATAAAGAGTCCCTTGTCCAACATACCAATTCAAGAATCCTGCAATGCCACCACCCATATTGCCGAATCGGCTGACGGTAATCGCTGCAATGGGAATGGCAACAGCCAGGATGCATGAAACACCAAATATCCTAATGAACCTGTTAATTCTTTTAGAGATGAATTGTTGAAATAAAGCATACCCGACAATGGTCGTGAGAACAGCAGCTATAACGCCACCACGCTGTCCGTGCATCATGGGAATTAGAATACCAACAAGGATAGCGAACAATAGACCGGCAATAAGCCAGTAATTCTTTTCCTTTAATGTGAGTTGATAGAAACAAAGGAAAACAGTAATGTCTGAGAAGGCATTGTAGATGATGGCAGGGATATTTGAAATGCCACTACCGGCATCCTCTGCTTCTTCAATTTGCTCCATATATGCATCTTTTCCAGCATCAGTTTCCGTGAAGAGTTTAATGAAGCCTGTTCCAAAGTTGGCAATAATGTCTGGCAATAATAAAACAGAACTTATGATGATGATGAGACTTGTGATGCTAAGGATTCTTGTATGAGGATGCTCGATAGAAAGAACAGGATTCAAATGAATATATATTGTAGGAGAGAGCGCTAACATGAGCATACCGTACAAATATATATAAGGAAATATTTTCAAAGGCAGATAGAAATCTGAAAACATGATGTCATTCAGCGTCAGCAAAGAGAATATGGCATATAAGATGTATGTGGACATAACAGCTGTGCCTCCATCAAATGTACGTGACTTGTACTGATACCAGACGAGCGTCATAATCCATATTAAGAGATAGCCCGTTGCCAATATGTTATTCCATATTACTTCCGACATACTCCAGGAATTATAGAAGATTTAATGATTGTAACAAGCATCAGTCTCTCTCTCTTGTTAATGCCTAATACAAAGACTGAACAAAAAACGAAAGCGGGGATGGAAATGCACGATAGAATGACCGTCCATAGCGTATTCTCCATATAGGCGTGAATGGCAAGTGCAATCGTACTATTCAGAATCACAATGACAATGGCGGGAATGAGCAATGTGAGCATGTAGTCTTTGACGGAAAAACCATCGTAGAAGTGTCCAAGACACCACAACCTTACGATATGCGTAATAAGGCATATTACAATCATGGATATGAAAACACTATAAGCAGGCAGATTGAAATGAAAGAGTATCCAAGAAAGTGGGAAACACATGAGTGTGATGCTTTCAACAGGCAAATGGTATTCTTTGATGTGCCCAGAGGCTTGCATTATTATTGTGATAGGGTTGTGCATGGCCATACAAACAATGTAGACGATGATGGCCTGTGAGAATAATACAATGTCGGGGGTTGCATGGCCAAGCCATAATGTCAAGATGGTGTCCATGTTGAGCATGATGGGGATAGCTATAGCGAGAAGTGAGTAGAAGATAAACTTATTACTAGCCGAGAATAACTGGTTTAGATAGTTGTGCTGTTGTTCTGCATAAGCTTTGATCATCGGAGGACGGAAG
This sequence comes from uncultured Prevotella sp., assembly GCA_946628315.1. Taxonomy (GTDB): domain Bacteria; phylum Bacteroidota; class Bacteroidia; order Bacteroidales; family Bacteroidaceae; genus Prevotella. The sequence goes on along the minus strand of CAMOWH010000029.1, from coordinate 14,544 downwards.
GCCAGTACCATACTGTTGGTAAGGGCATTGAAAGCATTGTTAATTTGCTGGGCTATGCCAAATGCTGCCACAATAACGGGACCGAAATAGATGTTCAGTAGAATAGTATTGCCTTGCAGCATTCCTGTACTTGCTAATGAACCAAAGAGCGTCCAACCGGAGAATGACAGTAATTTTCGATAGAGTTCTTTGTTTTTTTTCTTTTGGTAGTGACACTCCTTGTATTTCCGTTGTCCTGTGATGACATAGAGTAGTACAACAATGATGGCAGTGGCTGATAATCCCAATCCATATAGGATAAGATGGTCAATAGTTATCCATACAAGGCTATATGCTGCCAGAAATTTCAGCAGACATTCGGTCATGGAAATAGAGGCAAACACTCCCATGTCTTCATGTGAGAAAATAGCAGCAGTATATGGAATTTGCAGTATGGAACATACTAATATCAATATAGAGCACTGGTATATCCACCATGCAGCATTCAGCCGGGCGGGAGGAATCACCAACTGAGAATAGAAAAACCACAGTCCAATACTCTCTAAGAGTATGATTAAAACTATGGTTAGGACTATCATGATGTCCATGCTGGCAGAGAAGATTTCTTGCAGCTTTTGGGGATTGTTCTGTCCCATGGCATAGGAGTAGAACCTCTGAATAGATAGGGCCACGACACCACTGAACATGCTGGTGGCGGTGACTACTCCGGCAACGGTATTGAAGATACCGTAGTCTTCTTCGCCTAAGCCATTGAAAATAAGTCTTACCGCATAGAGATTGACAATGGTCAATATAGACATTCGCACGAACAGCACAATGGTGTTCGATACGATACGAATGCTCTTGTCGTGTGAACCAGTGGGATTCATTTAGTGGTTCTTGTCTATAGCAGGTTGTGGCTTAACAATGTCGTAGAGGATGTATCCACAGGTCCCCATGAAAGTAAGGACAAGTATGAGAAATACGAAAAGCATACGTTTAGGACCTGCAGGCTTAATGGGAACGGCTGCTCCTTTGAGTGTTGTGAAGGCGGGAGTACGTTCCTGAACCTTGGCCTTGGCAGCTTGCAGTTGTGTGTTAATGGTGCTGTAAGCATTAAATTTCAGCTGCATGTCGTTTTCCATTTCTTCCGCTTTCAATTCAACACTTTTTAGTGCTATATGAGTGTTGGCATCAGAATAACCGGCATACAGCTGGCGGCTCTTCTCATAGTCTTTCTTGGCTTGTGCAGCCAATTCTTTGTAATATTCATAGTCGGTACGAGCTTTGTTGGTGCGGTAGGTTGTAATAAAATCTTGAAGGCGGAATTTGACAGAGTCGGCAATTGTTTTGCAGACAAGTGGGTCTTGGTCGCGAACAGTAATGGTGATAACTCCCGTCTTCTTATCGGTTTTGAACTTGACACATTCGGCTATTTGTTTTACGATGTCGTCTTCTGTTTTAGTGAGGTAATAAGGATTCATGTCACCCTTTGCAGGTTCCTCTTTTTTAGAGAACCAACTCTTCATAGCTCCGAATATAGTGTTCCACCATGCATTTTTTTGGTACTTTTTGAGATAGTCGTGATAATTGGCTTTTATCTTTCCATCCTTAGTGGCGACCTGGATATTGAACATATTGGTAACGAAGCCGTTGTCTTCCATCAAGTTAGGGTAAAGTAGCGGGGTGATGGCGTCGGATGATTGCATATTGCCCAAATCCAAGCCGAATGTTGAGGCTATAGAGCTAATAGTTCCCCCAGACATGGGATTCTCTGTCTCTGGTGCAAGCATGGTGTCTGTATCATAGTAGCGTGGCAGGCTGAAAATATAGATACATGACAATACAAATGCAATAGGTATTGTCTTCATAAACAGACGCCTCCGTTTTATAATTTCTTGGAATACACGCTGATAATCTATTCCATAGTATTGCTTATTCTTTTCTTCCATACTCATTTACTTCTTCAACAGGTTAGCAATGGTGGCGAACATGGTGCCGAGGGAGGCTGCACTGGTTCCGACACTGAGCCATTCAGTAAGGCCCATACCACGGCGTTGCCGCTTGGTGGGTACAACAATCTGGCATCCTGGTCGTGGCTTGTGTTTACGGTCTGCACGGGCTACCATTCCGTTCATATAGATGATGATGGTCTGGCTCTTCTTGGCGGTTGAGGTAGTGCCACCTGCCAGGTTGATGTAGTAGTCAGTATCTTTGCCATCCTTGAAATAGACGGTATTGGGATAGAGCACTTCGCCATTGATCTTGACTGTACCGTCATAGCGTGGAACCACAATGCGGTCGCCCTCACGCAGAATGGGGTCGTCGTCGCTGCCCGGATTCTTCAGGGCCTTGTCCAGTTCGATGCCGACAGGATAGTTGGCGTTGGTCATGAGCTTTCGGACGTCGATAGAGTCTTTGCCCGAGTTGCGCTGGGCGGTACGCAGGACGGTTTCCATCATGTCGCGTTCGTCCTGTGTCATTGGGCGCAGGAGCTTGGCTCCTTCGGGATAGGCACGTTTGGTCAGACCTCCGGCCTGTTTGATGATTTCACTCAGACGCTGGCCTTTGTTTGACAGGGCGTAGGTGCCTTCAAACTGGACTTCGCCCTCAATGATGACGTTCTGCTGTTCGGTATAGTTAGGACTGCGGCGCACATAGACTTCGTCAAAAGGCTGCAACTTGAAGTCGGGCTGGTCGGCGATGGTGAAGTTGTCTGTGAGCTTAAAACTGAAGGTTTGTGCAATTTGGTCTTCTGCCTCAGTGGCATAAGGGTTGTTGATGCGCCGTGCTACGTCGACCTTCACCAGCGAGGCTGCATAAGTCGGCCCGCCAGCTTGCAGAATGAGGTCTTCTACTGATTCGTTTTCTGCAAATTTATAGACACCGGGGTAGAGCACCTCACCACTGATGGTTACCGTCTGTTGCTCGTTACGCTCTTCCCGGCTGGCAATGTAGATGACATCCTCGTTCTTCAGGGGAACATCGGGGGATGTGCCTTCCAGAATGCCGCGAATGTCGATGCTCAGGACTTCCAAGGTGCGGTCAAACTTCATACGGTGCATAACGGCGTGCTGGGCAATGGCTCCCTCGGTCAGTCCGTCAGCAGCCTCAATCAGGGCCTTGACGGTGCAGATATTACCTCCTACTTGATACATGCCAGGACGGAATACGGCACCCTTCACCTCCACCATGTTCTGATAGCGGTTGAGGGTTGAGTCAACACTGACGGAGTCTTCGTCCATCAGGCGGAAACTGTTCATGTCAAATTCGTCTACGCTGAATACTGAATACTGGCTGCCAGCCTTGCGATTGACACGGACTGCCTTGGTATAGGCATCGCCAGTGAATCCGCCTGCATAGCGCAGCAGGGTGGCAGCGCTCTCCGTCTTCTTCATCTCGTAGAACATCGGGCGTTTTACTTTACCCGTGATGTTGACCAGTGCCTCGTAGGGGCTGACGGTGATGACGTCGTTGTCTTGCAGTCGCACGTCGCCGCTCAGCTTGCCGTTCAACAGGAAGTCATAGACGTCTACATTGCTCAACAGCCTGCCCTGACGGTAAACCTTCACGTTGCGCAGTGTGCCGATGTCGTTGGGGCCACCGGCCATGTAGAGGGCGTTGTAAACGGTGGCGAAGGCAGAGAGAGTATAGGTACCGGGAACCTTCACCTCACCCATGACGCTGACAGTGATGGTGCGGGTCTGTCCCAGGGTCAAGTCGATTTTGGAGCCTTGATAGCGGGGACCCAGTACGCTCTTCAGCCTGCTTTTGGCCTGACTTACGGAAAGACCTCCCAACTGGATAACACCGATGCCCTCTATGGTGATGGTTCCGTCGGGTGATATCACGTCAGTAATGCTCTCCTGCGAGGCTCCCCAGATGTCCACGTTTACGGCATCACCAGGGCCTAAGCGGTAGTTTTGAGGGGTTGCCAGGTTCATCGAGCTCTCGAAGGTCAGGTTCTTGTTGTTGAACACGTCGTGACCGAAAATCTTGCGTTTCTCCTTTTTCTCTTCCTCATAGTAATACTTCAGCGAGTCGGGCATCATGAAGTCCATAGCTTCGTCCATCTCGACAAAGTCGGTATCGTCATCGTCGTATGTGTGTGTCTGAATCTGGTTCTTCTTTTTAGTGTCCTTCACACGGAATTGCGAAGCCTTCTTCCTGTCAGTCTTCTTCTGCTCCTCACGCTTCTCGCCATTAGACTCGCGCATACGGGTCTTCACCTCCTTCGAGCCGGCAGTGATGTCCTCGGCGCCTAAGGCTCCGTTCTTTATCTGCTTCTGATATTTCTTCTGGATGCGGCGTATCTGGTCAATGGTCACACCGCGCTGCATCAGCTGGGTGACAATCTTCTGGCGCGAAACACCCTTGGCGTTCTGCTCTATCACATAGTCCATCACCTGATTGTCGGTCATGCTTGACTGGGCCCAGCCTATAGTCGTTGACAAGACAAAGCAGGCTATAATAGTTGCAAGTCTTTTCATAGTTATATGTACATATTATATATAAATTAACACGCTGCTGCGCGAAATATTGCGCAAAGGTACAATTTTTTCCCCAAAAACATGGAAGATTTCAAAAAAAATGCTTATCTTTGCATCGATTTTACGGAATCTTATACTTGGGGTTGACTGGATTTGACAGCAAGATGAGATGGTACGTAAGCATGCGGAGCGACGGCTGTGGGCTCCATAATCTCGTCGGTCGAACAATTAATTGGCGAAAACAACTACGCTCTCGCTGCCTAAACGAAGTACAGTAGTTTACTGGCTTAATTCCCTTACAAGGTGAGGGAACGAGACATCGCTCCAAGGATGTGGTTCCGAATCTGAGGACTCAGCGGTGCAGGACAAATCGGAAATAGTCCCTCGGGTGCTCCGACTGGTGGATGAAACTTTAGGAGATAAGGCCGTGATTGGTGGCTTGGGTCTTGTCACGGCACGAAAATGAAGGCCAAGATAAGCATGTAGAAAGCGTATGGTTTCCTTGTTTGGACGAGGGTTCGACTCCCTCCAGCTCCACTAACGTTACACTGGATAGTCTCACCCTCGTGAGGGTTCTCTGACTAAGGTCAGAGCGACTTGCGTCGATGACGACTCCCTCCAGCTCCACTAATTTGACCAATAACTATAATGATTAGTACGAATAAACTACTGATAGCCTTGTTGACTGGCATCTTTGTGTTGTGTGGATGCGAGAAACCGATTAATCTGGAAGAGATGGAGGACACTACAACGGGAAATGTAACGGTTAGTGTCTACAAGATAGAAAACTCGGCTTTGGGCATGATGTCGCGTGGAGTAGTGTCGGATGTATGTACCAAGCTGAACTTCGCCATCTATGATGCCGAAGGCGTGCGTGTGAAGCAGATTAACCAAAAGGTAAGCGACAGCGGCTTCGGAACGGTGTCGTTCGAACTGGAAGAGGGAAGCTACCAGTTGGTGGTGCTGGCTCATAGCAGCGATAGCAACCCCACCATGACGAATCCGGCGAAGATACAGTTTACCAATGCTACTAAATATTCCGATACGTTTTTGTATTATGCCGATGTCGAGGTGGACGATGAGCCTCAGACTTTGAACATCACCCTGAACCGTATAGTGTCGCTCTGTCGCTTTGTCGTCAACGACCCCATTCCTGAAGGGGTGACTAAGATGCAGTTCTACTATACCGGCGGCAGTGGCGCCTTCTCGGCAATGACGGGGCTGGGCGTGGTGAACAGCAAGCAGCAGATGACTTTTGATGTTGTGCCGGGAACAATCAGGGCGGCATTTGACCTCTATACCTTCCTGCATCAGCCTGCAGACCAGATAGACCTTGTGGCGACAGCACTGGGTGCTGATGGCAATAAGATGTACGAATGGAGTTTCGAGGTGCCTATGGAGCAGAGAAAAATCACCAGAATGTCGGGTGACTTCTTTACCGCCGATGCCTCTGTTGAGTCGCATGGAGCACAGGTGACGATATCCATCAACAGCGAGTGGGAAGGGGAGATAAATATCAACTATTGATATAGGATACCGTCTGAAATGGGTCATCTTTTTGGGGGGAAGACTAAAATTTATGTATTATTATTTGGTTTTATTCTAACAAATTTATACCTTTGCAGCCGAGTCAAAAGTTTTATGAATAATTATCTGCTCAAAATATTAAGATGGTATTTCAGCAAGCAGGCACTGCCTTATTGGTGTCTGATGCTGACCGATTTTGTCATCATATTCTTCTCAGCGATAGGCACATTCTGGCTGTTCGAGAAAACACAGAATCTGTTTGACCAGCGAATCGAGGTGTTTTACACTGCATTGACGTATGCGTTGTTGAGTTTCATCGGAGCGAGGACGTTCCGTACCTATCAAGGGGTAGTGCGCTATTCGTCATTTGTCGACTTGATGAAGGTTGGCTACGCAAATGGACTGACACTGGTCATCTGTCTGATTCTTTCAGAAGTGTTGCAGGCGAATGGTGTTACTGACATTGCTGCGCTGACACAGACAGAGACGCTGGTGACATTCTTCCTGGCCACCCTGATAATGTGGGCTATCCGTGTGTTGGTGAAAACCATCTATGACATTTCGTTCAGCGACGAGAGGGCAAAGCGTGTGCTAATCTATGGAGCCATGTCGGGCGGTGTAGGGTTGGCAAAGTACATCCGTTCGCAACGTCCGGTGAGATTCAGGTTGTGTGGCTTTATTTCGCACGACAAACGTGCCAAGCACATGACGCTTCTGGGCAAGGATGTCTTTGATCCTGATGACAACCTGTCTGAAATTATCAAGAAGTTGCAAGTTGAGGCTATTTTGGTGAGCCCCACCCGTAAAGAGGAGTTCCGTAACAATCAGGCTATACAAGACATACTGATCGGCGCAGGCTGTAAAATCTACTTTGTCGAGCAGGCCCAGGAAGCCCAACTGGAGGAAGGCAAGTTGCCCGGTGCTGACGCTGCCCAAATGCAGCTGCAGGAGGTTCAGGTAGAAGACCTGCTGCCGCGTCAGGAAATCAAGGTGGACCTGAAGTCCGTAGGCGAATTGCTGACAGGCAAGAGCGTGCTGATAACAGGGTCGGCAGGCTCCATAGGTGCCGAGATAGTGCGTCAGGTGGCAGCCTTCAAGCCGTCTATGATGATACTGATAGATCAGGCAGAGACCCCTCAGCACGAAATTCGTCTGATGATGGCCAAGGAGTTTCCTGATATCAAGTCCGAGACCATTGTTACCAGCATCAGCCGCAAGACCCGCATGGATGTACTCTTCAGCAAGTACCGTCCTGACTATGTTTTCCACGCCGCAGCCTACAAGCATGTGCCTATGATGGAGGACAACCCCAGCGAGGCAGTGTTGAACAACATCTATGGTACAAAGGTCATTGCAGACCTCAGCGTGAAATACGGTGTGAAGAAGTTTGTGATGATTTCCACCGATAAGGCTGTGAACCCCACCAACGTCATGGGCTGTTCAAAGCGTATCTGTGAAATCTATGTCCAGTCACTCAACAGAAGGGAGAGCCAGAAGGCCAGGGAGCAGTTGGCAGGCAGGCCTGGAGTGATGAGTCACACCCAGTTTGTGACGACCCGTTTCGGTAATGTGCTGGGCTCTAACGGGTCGGTGATTCCCCTGTTCCGCAAGCAGATTCGGGAGGGAGGACCCGTGACGGTGACTGACGAGCGTATTGTCAGGTACTTCATGCTCATCCCAGAGGCCTGTAAGCTGGTGCTTGAGGCTGGCACCAAGGGCAATGGCGGCGAGATATTCGTCTTCGACATGGGGCAGCCCGTCAAGATTGCCGACTTGGCAAAGCGCATGATAGCCCTGTCTGGAGCCAAGAACGTGGAAATCAAGTACACGGGCTTGCGCGAAGGTGAGAAGCTGTATGAGGAGGTGCTGAACGAGCTGGAGGGCACCAAGCCCACATTCCACGAGAAAATCAGAATTGCACAGGTGCGAGAGTATGACTACGAGGCGGTCTGCAAGGATATTGATGAACTCGTAGCGCTCTCCAAGCAGTATGACAATATGGCCACCGTCAAGAAGATGAAGGAGATTGTGCCCGAATACAAGAGCAACAACTCCGTGTACGAAGTGCTGGACAAAACTCAATAACTATCTCTGACTGACCTAATATGGTTCGTTCTTTTTACATCTCTTTAGCAAACTAAGCCTTCTGGTACTTTGCAACCCGGTTGCAAGGGGAATGTCGTATCTTTGCACCCGGAAAAAGAACAAAATGTAAAAAGAATACGACTATGGGACATCATTGCGAACATCATCATCACGAGCATTGTGGTTGTGAGCACCACCACCATCACGAGCACCATCACCATCACGAGCATCATCACCACGACCACCACGAGGAGGGTGGAAAGGGATTGCTGTGGAAGATAGGCGCGTCGGCTGTACTGCTGGCTGTGGCGGTGTGGGTGGAGCACCACTGGCAGTTGCCGACGTGGCAGTTGCTGCTGGTCTACCTCGTACCCTATATTATAATAGGTTATGACACGCTCAGGGAGGCTGCCGAGGGCATAGCCGAGGGCGACCCCTTCAACGAGCACCTGCTCATGTCGGTGGCCACCGTCGGCGCCTTGGCCATCGGGTTCCTGCCCGGTGCGGAGACGGAGTTTCCTGAGGCGGTGTTTGTGATGCTGTTCTTCCAGGTCGGCGAGCTGTTCGAGGGCTATGCCGAGGGCAGGAGCCGCGAGAGCATTGCCCACCTGATGGATATCCGTCCAGATGTGGCGCATCTGGTGGAAGCGGGTGTTGACGGCACTCTGACGGATGTCCGTCCAGAGACGGTGGCCGTGGGCTCGTTCATTGTGGTGCGTCCCGGCGAGAAGGTGCCGCTGGACGGTGTGGTGATCGAGGGCTCGACGACGCTGAACACGGTGGCGCTGACGGGCGAGACAATGCCCCGCGAGATAGAGGCTGGCGACGAGGTGGTGTCAGGCTGCATCAACCAGTCGGGTGTCATCCGCGTGCGTACCACGAAGTCGTTCGGCGAGAGCACCGTGTCAAAGATTATCAGCCTGGTGGAGCACGCCGGCGAGCACAAGTCGAAGAGCGAGGCGTTCATCACCCGTTTTGCCCGCATCTATACGCCCGTGGTGGTCTTTGCCGCTGTGGCGCTGGCCGTCATTCCCCCGCTATTCCTGTCGTTCACCTCCCATCTCTCATTTCTCACCGCTTTCCCCACGTGGCTCTACCGCGCCCTGCTGTTCCTGGTGGTGTCGTGTCCCTGTGCCCTGGTGCTCAGCGTGCCGCTGACCTTCTTCGGAGGCATCGGCGGTGCCTCGCGGAAGGGAATCCTGATTAAGGGGGCCAACTACATGGACGTGCTGTCGAAGGTGCAGACCGTGGTGTTCGACAAGACGGGAACGCTGACGCACGGACGGTTTGCCGTCGAGGCCGTACACCCCGACGAGTGCGACGAGCACCAGCTGCTGCACCTGGCCGCCCACGTGGAGCACTTCTCGACACACCCCATCGGCGCCGCCCTGCGCGACGCATTCCCCGACGAGGCCACGGACGGATGCCCCGTAGCCGATGTGGAGGAGGTGGCCGGACAGGGCGTTCGTGCCCGTGTGGGCGACAGGCTGGTCTGCGTGGGCAATGCGAAGATGATGGATGCCGTCGGAGCCCATTGGCACGACTGCCACCATGTGGGAACCATTATCCACGTGGCCATTGACGGTCGCTATGCCGGACATATCGTCATCAACGACAAGGTGAAGGAGGACAGTGCCGACGCCATCAGCCAGCTGCGCGCGCTGGGCGTCAGCCGCACGGTGATGCTCACGGGCGACCGACGGGAGGTGGCCGCCCACGTGGCCGGACAGTTGCAGCTGGACGAATATCATGCCGAGCTGCTGCCTGCCGACAAGGTTGGCTATATGGAGCAGTTCACGGCCCACTCAGCCCCTGTTGCATTTGTGGGCGACGGCGTGAACGACGCCCCCGTGCTGGCCCGTGCCGATGTGGGTATCGCCATGGGCGGACTGGGCAGCGACGCCGCCATCGAGGCTGCCGACGTGGTGCTCATGGACGACCAGCCGTCCAAGATAGCCGCCGCCATCCGCACGGCCCGTCGTACGCTGGGCATAGCCCGTCAGAACGTGTGGCTGGCCATCGGTGTCAAGGTGGCCGTGCTGCTGCTGGCCGTTGTCGGACTGGCCACCATGTGGATGGCCGTGTTTGCCGACGTGGGCGTGACGGTGCTGGCCGTGCTGAACGCCATGAGGACGCTGAAGTGTTAAAATCATTTACAATGGGGCCGTATGTCGAAAAAAATGCCTATCTTTGCGCTCACTAATGATTCTTAACACACTTATTATACACGATTATGAAACCGACATTATTCCTATTAGCAGCAGGCATGGGTAGCCGCTATGGCGGCCTGAAGCAGCTCGACGGGCTGGGACCCAACGGTGAGACCATCATGGACTACAGCATCTACGACGCCATCCAGGCAGGATTCGGCAAGATAGTATGGGTCATCCGCAAAGACTTCGAAGAACAGTTCCGCACACAGATACTGGCCAAGTATGAAGACAAGATACCCTGCGAGCTGTGCTTCCAGGCGCTGGACGCCCTGCCCGAGGGGTTCAAGGTCCCTGAGGGCCGTCAGAAGCCGTGGGGAACGAACCACGCCGTGCTGATGGGCAAGGACGTCATCAAGGAACCCTTCTGCGTCATCAACTGCGACGACTTCTACGGCCGCGACGCCTTCATGCAGATAGGCAAGTACCTGAGCAGCCTGAAGGAGGGCACCAGGAACCAGTATGCCATGGTGGGCTTCCGCGTTTGCAACACGCTGTCGGAGAACGGCTCCGTGGCCCGTGGCGTCTGCGCCTATAACGACAAGCGCCACCTGACCGACGTCGTGGAGCGTACGGAGATACTACGCATGGACGGCGTCATCAAGTACAAGGACGAGCAGGGCCAGTGGCAGCCGCTGGAGGAGAACGTACCCGTCTCGATGAACATGTGGGGCTTCACGCCCGACTATTTCGAGTATTCTGAGGCGTACTTCAAGGAGTTCCTCTCTGACCCGAAGAACATGGAGAACCTGAAGGCCGAGTTCTTCATCCCGCTGATGGTCAACAAGCTCATCAACGACGGTACGGCAACCTGCGAGGTGCTGGACACCACGTCGAAGTGGTTTGGCGTAACCTATGCTGCCGACCGCGAGGATACCGTCAAGCGCATACAGAAACTGGTGGACGAAGGCATCTACCCCAACAAGTTGTTCTAAGAGGATATGCTCGAGAATATCATGACCGATGGGGAGTGCACACAGTTGCGCTCCCTCATTGATAGCGCAGAGACCATTGTGGCAGTGTGCCACACCAATGCGGACGGCGACGCCATCGGCTCGCTGTTAGGGTGGGGCGAGGTCTTGCGGCTGTTGGGCAAGGAGCCGCTGCTGGTGGCCCCTGACCAGTATCCCGACTACCTGCAATGGATGCCGAACACGGAAAAGATAGTCCGCTACGACAAGCGCAGGGACTATGTGGACACGGTGCTGAAGATAGCCGACGTGGTGTTCTGCCTGGACTTCAACACACTGTCGCGCACGGAGGCCATGGAGACCTCGCTGGCAGAGTCGCCGGCCCGGAAGGTGCTCATTGACCACCATCTGGACCCCGATGTAGACACAGCATTGTGCTTCTCGCAGCCCCAGATGTCGAGCACCTGTGAACTGGTGTTCCGCATCGTGTGGCAGATGGGACTCTTCGACCAGTTGGGCAAGCACTTTGCCGGACCCATCTATACGGGCATGATGACCGATACGGGAGGGTTCACCTATAACTCCAGCGAGCCGGACATCTACTTCATCATCGGTCAGCTGCTGACCAAGCGCATCAACAAGGACAAGATATACCGTAACGTTTATCACAACTACTCGGAGCATCGTCTGCGGCTGGTCGGACACGTGCTGTGCAACCGCCTGGTGGTTGACAACAGGCGCCATGCAGCCTACTACACGCTGACGCGGGCAGACCTGAAGCGGTTCCATTTCGTGAAGGGCGACGCCGAGGGGCTGGTGAACATGCCGTTGCAGATGAAGGGCCTGAAGCTGAGCATATCGCTGCGCGAGGACACCGAGCGCGACAACCTGGTGTGGGTGTCGCTGCGGTCGGTTGACGACTTCCCCTGCAACGAGGTGGCTGCCCGGTTCTTCAATGGCGGAGGCCATCTGAACGCCTCGGGCGGACGCGTCAACGGCACCATGGATGATGCCGTAAAGGCGGTGGAGATGGCACTGGATGCTTTTGAGGCGCAGTTAGTGAAATAAATATAAAAAACTGTAAGTGGCAGCAAATTCTTGACGCTGAACTTTTGACTATTCACTTTTTTTCGTACCTTTGCAGCCAATTTAATATGGAATGTATGAAGATGAAGAAGCTGATTTTCTCTCTGCTGGTGCTGACTGCCGTACTGTTTATGGCCAGTTGTGAGAACTATGAGACATATGGCGACAAGAAGGCCAAGGAACGTGACGCCATCAACCAGTATATAGCCAGGGAAAGCATCAAGGTCATCAGTGAAAGCCAGTTCAAGGCGCAAGGAGGGGTGACCAAGGTCGAGGACAACGAGTATGTCAGACTGGACCGTACGGGCGTCTATATGCAGATTGTGCGCGAGGGCTGTGGCGAAATGCTGGAGGAGAACAAGTCGGTAAACATCTTGTGCCGTTTTACGGAAACAAACATTCTGGCAGATTCAGTGCTTGCCAGCAACAGCGAGCCTTTCTATTTCTATAACGCAACGCTGAAAGCATGGATTGACGGCTCCGATTTTGTGGACAAGATAAACGTCACCCGAACGGGAACCACCATCTCGGCTTCTTTTATTGACGGTGTGATGCTGATGCGTCACCCTTCGTCTTCATCGGTTCCCGCAGGCTGGCTGGTCCCGTTGAACTATGTTAATATCGGGCGCCCGGAGAACGAGAATGAGGAGACCTCCCTGGTGCGTCTCATCGTACCGCACTCTCAGGGTACGGCAGACGCCGCTTCGAGCGTCTATCCCTGCGCCTATGAGATTACCTATATGAGAGAAAAATAATAGTTAACAGAATTATGACACTTATAAAATCTATTTCCGGCATCCGCGGAACCATCGGCGGACGCACGGGTGATACCCTGAACCCATTGGATATCGTCAAGTTCACAACGGCTTACGCCACCTTCATTCCCCGCAAGGCGGGCAAGATTGTGGTGGGCCGCGACGGACGCATTTCAGGACCGATGGTGCGCGACGTCGTTCGTGGAACGCTCGTCGGCATGGGTTTCGACGTCATCGACATAGGCTACGCGACGACGCCCACCACCGAGCTGGCCGTCCGCATGAGTGGTGCCGACGGAGGCATCATCATCACGGCATCTCATAATCCCCGCCAGTGGAATGCCTTGAAGCTGCTGAACAGCGAGGGCGAGTTCCTGACGGCTGCCGACGGCCAGAAGGTGCTGGAGATTGCCGAGAAGGAAGACTTCTGCTACGCCGAGGTGGACCACTTGGGAAAGGTCGTCGAGGACCCGAGTTTCGACGACCGCCATGTTCAGTCGGTATTGGACCTGAAACTGGTTGATGCCGATGCCGTGCGGAAGGCCCGCTTCACCGTCTGCGTAGACAGCATCAACAGCGTGGGCGGCATCATCCTGCCCAAGCTCCTGGAACGTCTTGGGGTAGGGTCTAAGTTCCTCAACGCTGAGGTGACGGGCGACTTCGCCCACAACCCCGAGCCCCTGGAGAAGAACCTGAGCGGCATCATGAACGAGATGAAGACCGGCCACTACGACCTGGGCATTGTCGTCGACCCTGATGTGGACCGTCTGGCTTTCATCTGCGAGGACGGTACGATGTTTGGCGAGGAGTACACGCTGGTCAGCGTTGCCGACTACGTGCTGTCTGAAACCCCGGGCAATACGGTGTCGAACCTCAGCTCTACCCGTGCCCTGCGCGACGTGACCGAGAAGTATGGCGGCACGTATGCAGCAGCAGCCGTGGGCGAAGTGAACGTCACCACCAAGATGAAGGAGGTCGGTGCCGTGATAGGCGGCGAAGGCAACGGCGGCGTCATCTATCCTGAGAGCCACTATGGTCGCGACGCCCTGGTGGGCATAGCCCTCTTCCTGACCGCTCTGGCCAAGAAGGGCTGCAAGGTGAGCGAGCTGCGCAAGACCTTCCCCGACTATCAGATAGCCAAGAACCGCATAGACCTGACGCCTGAGACCGATGTGGACGCCATACTGGTCAAGGTGAAGGAGATGTTTGCCAAGGACGCCGACGCACAGGTCAACGACATTGACGGCGTGAAGATTGACTTCCCTGACAAGTGGGTTCACCTGCGCAAGTCGAATACCGAGCCCATCATCCGTGTCTACAGCGAGGCCGCCACGATGGAGGCCGCCGACGAGTTGGGCAAGCGCCTGATGCAGGTGGTCTACGATATGCAGTAAGAAAATCGTCTTTTTTTTCTCATACGACGAGAGAGGCATCCCACCTTTTCGGGGGGTGCCTCCCTTTCTTTTTACACAGAAGGGACTCTCCCTTTGTGTGCTTTTTT
>CAMOWH010000028.1:0-23028 GCA_946628315.1 uncultured Prevotella sp. | reverse complement strand
AAAAAGAAACCTTCCCGATTTGGGAAGGTTTTCTTTTTAGTATGTCTTGATGGGCTTAGTCCAAGCCGAAGAGTACACGCAGACCTCCGTCAACACCCGAGAAGCCCATGAAGGCCAACGAGAGCAGACCTGCCGACAGCATGACGATAGCCATGCCGCGCATACCCTTGGGAACGCTGACCAATTCCAACTGCTCACGCATACCGGCAAAGACGGTCAGTGCCAATCCGAAGCCGATAGCCGTCGAGAAGGCATAAACCACACTCTGCAGCAGGTTGAAGTCTTTCTGGATAACCAGAATGGCCACACCCAGCACGGCGCAGTTGGTAGTAATCAGAGGCAGGAAGATGCCCAGTGCCTGATAGAGTGCGGGAGACACCTTCTTGAGGATAATCTCGACCATCTGCACCAGAGCGGCAATGACGAGAATGAAAGCAATGGTCTGCAGATATTGCAAGCCAAAGGCATCGAGCACAAACTTCTGTACACACCAGGTAACGATGGTGGCCAGCGTCAGCACGAAGGCTACGGCTGCCGACATACCCAGCGAGGTATCAATCTTCTTCGATACGCCGAGGAACGGACAGATACCGAGAAATTGCGACAGGATGATATTATTGACGAATATCGCGCTAATGAAAATCAATATGTATTCCATAACTTCAATTTTTCAATTCTTCAATCTTTCAATTCTTCAATTTGTTTACTATCGCAATGAGGAATCCCAGCATGATGAAAGCACCCGGAGGGAGGACGAATAGCAGGATGTTGTACGTCTCAGGCAGCAGGGTGAATCCGAAAACGGAACCTGAGCCCAGAATCTCACGACAGATTCCCAGCAGCGTCAGACCCAGCGTAAAGCCAAGGCCAATGCCGATGCCGTCGAACAGCGAAGCAACGGGTGAGTTCTTGGCAGCAAAAGCCTCAGCACGGCCGAGGATGATACAGTTCACCACAATCAGCGGGATGAACAGACCGAGGGCTGCATCAATGTCAGGCAGATAAGCCTTGATGACAAGCTGCAGCATAGTCACGAAGGCGGCAATGACCACAATGAACACAGGAATGCGCACCTTGTCGGGCGTCACTGACTTCAGACACGAAATCACAAAGTTTGTGCAGATGAGTACAGCCATCGTAGCAAGACCCATCGACATACCGTTCATGGCAGAGGTGGTAGTGGCCAGCGTAGGACACATACCCAGCATCAGGGCAAACGTGGGGTTCTCCTTGACAATGCCATTTTTGATGATATCTATGTAATTCATAATTTACTTTTTTACCTTTTTACTTTTTTACCTTTACTCTGCCGGAGTGGCCTTGTAGGCTTTATAGGCATTGTTGACAGCGAGCAGGAAAGCACGACTGGTAATGGTAGAGGCCGTGATGGCATCCACCTGGCCGCCGTCCTTGGATACGACGAGAGGCTCAGCAGGATTCTTACCGATGATGTCGCCCTTCTCGCCCTTCTGGAACCACTTGTCAGCCTTGGCACCCAGACCTGGAGTCTCTGCGTGTTCCAGCAGCGTGTAACCCAGAATATTGCCTTCGGGGTCAAAACCCACCAGCACCTTCAGGTCACCACCGAAACCACCCGTAGTAGACTCTACGGCAGCACCGAGATCCTGTCCCTGAGCGTCCTTCACCTGATAAATCTTAAACAGCATTTCCTTGCCCTTGGCGTCGTTCTGGCGAACTTCGTCCGTCTTGGCGACAGTCAGATCGTCCACACACATGACTGTCTTGATACCGTCAGCCAGCGCCTTTTCCTTCTGGGCATTGATGGGCCCCTCGGTGAGATGGTTCACAAAAGCAAGGATACCACCCATAATGACTGCTACTCCCGTGAGTACCAGCACCATATTAGTCAAAGATGATTCAAGTTTCTTCATAACTTTACTTTTTTACTCTTTTTACTTTTTTGCCGGCACTTCACCGAAGCGCTTGGGTTTCACATAATTATTAATAAGAGGTGTAAAAGCGTTCATAATCAAGATGGCGAACGACATTCCCTCAGGATAGGCACCCCAGTTACGGATGACAACGGTCAGGAAACCAATGCAGACACCGTAGATGAGCTGGCCTTTGGCTGTCATCGGTGAGGTGACATAGTCGGTAGCCATGAAGATGGCACCCAGCATCAGGCCACCAGAGAGGATGACTGAGAAGGGATCGGCATAGGCAGGGCTGATAGCGTGGCAGATGGCAGCAAAGACAAACACTGTAGCGATGATACTGACGGGGATGTGCCAAGTGATGATCTTCTTCCACAGCATATAAGCCAAGCCCAGCAGCAGTGCCAGCGCACAGATTTCACCCATGGCACCGGCTCCGTCGGGATGATTACCAATGAAAAGGTCGAAGGAGGAAGGCAGCTGGTCCAGCACACTGGCATCGCCACTCTTGATGGCCTCCTTCATAATAGCCAGGGGGGTAGCACCCGTCTCGGCATCGAGATAGCTGCCAAGCTGGCCAACCTTCGGCCATGTGGTCATCTGGGCGGGGAAGGCTACCAACAGGGCTGCACGACCTACCAGCGCAGGATTAAAGAGATTATTGCCCAGACCGCCAAACGTCATCTTGGCTACACCAATGGCAAACAAGGCACCAATGATGATAATCCAGATCGGAAGGTTGCTGGGAAGGTTGAAGCCGAGCAGCAGACCAGTCAGCACGGCAGAGCCGTCACAGACGGTATTGCGCTCGTTCTTGAGCATAAACTTATTGATGGCCCACTCGAAGAAGACACAGGCCGCAACGCTCGTAGCACAGACAATGGCTGAGCCAATGCCGAAGAAATAGAACGACACGAGCAGCGCAGGCAACAGGGCAATGATGACCCCGTACATATTCTTCTCAACGGTGTCTGTTCCGTGTGCGTGAGGCGATAATGATACAATTAATTTTCCCATTGTATTTTACTTTTTTACCTTTTAACTTTTTTTACTTTTTGGGTGCTGCTGCAGCTGCACGGGCACGAATAATTCCCATCACCGTAGACTTAGCCTGACGAATGTTGTCAAGCAACGGACGGTGGGCAGGACAGGTAAACTGACACGAGCCACACTCGATACAGCTAACAACCTCCTCATGCTCGGCACGTTCCCAATTCTTGACAGCGGCAAGCTTCGCCAGCAGATAGGGTTCCAAGCCCATTGGACAAGCACTGACACACTTGGCACAGCGAATGCAGGGATTTGGCTCTTTACGGAAAGCCTCTTCACCCGAGATAATCGTTACCGAGTTGGTGCCCTTGCAGATAGGTACTTCCACGGAAGTCAGTGCCTTACCCATCATTGGACCACCGGCCAACAGTTTGTTATCACCCTCGGGCATTCCGCCACAAGCCTCAATAAGGTCTTTCATCGGTGTTCCCATGCGAACGAGGAAGTTGCCAGGATTCTGCAGTTTCTTACCCGTCACTGTAGTATAACGCTCGAACAGGGGCTTACGCTTCATAACAGCCTCATACACGGCGTATGCAGTACCTACATTCTGAACAATTGCTCCAACGTTGACTGGAATA
The DNA here is from genome assembly GCA_946628315.1 of uncultured Prevotella sp. Classification (GTDB taxonomy): domain Bacteria; phylum Bacteroidota; class Bacteroidia; order Bacteroidales; family Bacteroidaceae; genus Prevotella. Next base: position 19,502 of record CAMOWH010000028.1, on the reverse strand, counting down.
GCAGGAGGTGCAGGAACCTGACGGCGGATGACGGCGTCTACCAGCTGTTTCTCACCACCCTGAGGATAACGCTGTTTCAAGGGAACAACCTCTACATGGTACTCTGTTCCTCCGAATACCTCTGCACACTTCTGGGTGAGCAGTTCGATGGCAGGCATCTTGTTGGTCTCAATACCAATATATCCACGAGTCACCTTAGCGCCCTTCATCAGCAGTTCCAGACCAACAAGAATCTCGTCGGCATGTTCCATCACCAAACGGAAGTCGGCAGTGATATAAGGCTCACACTCGACAGCATTGATGATGACACACTCAGCCTTCGCCGTAGGTGGCGGGCAGAGTTTGATGAAGGTGGGGAAACAAGCACCACCCATACCAACGACACCAGCCGTCTTGATGCGCTCCACAATTTCCTCGGGAGTCAGTTCGGGGTGAGCCTTCACGGTTTCCAACTTGTCAGAACGGTCGATGGTCTCTTCCCACTCGTCACCTTCTACATTAATAATAATAACAGGCTTACGATAACCTGTAGCATCAATAGCGGTATCAATCTTAAACACGGTACCGCTGACAGATGAATAGATAGGAGCCGACACAAAGCCACCAGCCTCAGCAATCAAGGTACCCACCTTTACCTTGTCACCCTTGGCGACAACGGGTTTGGCAGGAGCACCAATGTGCTGGCTGAGGGGGAAGACTGCCTGCTTAGGCAGGGCGGCAACCTTCGTAGCAACTTCGTGGGTCAGCTTATTCTCTTCGGGGTGTACACCACCTATACGGAATGTTCTTACGTTCATGCTTGTTCCTCCTTATTTACTTTTGGTTCACTAACAGGACTAGTAGAACTAGGTTGACTAGACTGACTGGGTTCGCTCACTACAGCCTTGGGGGCTTGAACAGGAACCTCAGGCTTCGGCTTGGGAGCCGGGAAGTTGACAGCGTGGATAGCCTTCGTGGGACACACCTCTACACACTTCTTGCAGAGACGGCACTTGGTGTGGTCAATGTATGAAACATTGCCCTCGATGGTGATGGCTCCGAACTTACACTCCTTCTCGCACTTGCCACAACCGATACAAGCTGCCTTACAAGCCTTCATGGCAACAGGGCCCTTGTCCTTGTTAACGCAAGAGACGAAGACTCTCCTACCCTTCGGCCCTTTCTTGCGAAGCTCGATGATGTGACGCGGGCAGGCCTTGACACAAGCACCACAAGCCACACACTTCTCTTCGTCAACCTCAGGCAGGCCCGTCTCGGGATTCATGTGAATGGCATCAAACTGGCAGGCTGCCACACAATCGCCACAACCCAGACAGCCAAAGCCGCAAGCCGTCTCACCAGCACCACATGAGTTCATGGCTGCACAAGTGCGGAGACCGCTGTACTCAGCAATCTTCGGACGCAATGCACATGTTCCGTTACAACGCACAACAGCCACCATCGGGTCACCATTGGCAATGGCCATACCCAAAAAGTCGGCCACCTTACCCATCACTTCTTGTCCGCCGACAGGGCACATCAGCCCTTCAAGGCTTCCAGCATCAGCACCCTTGACAAGTGCATCAGCCAAACCGCCACATCCAGCAAATCCGCAACCGCCACAATTGGCACCTGGCAACTGTTCAGTAACCTGAGCAATGCGAGGGTCCTCGTAGACTGCGAACTTCTTGGAGCAGACAAACAGCACCAGAGCCGCTATCAGTCCGATGGCGCCCAGCACTAATACTGCAATAAGAATAAAATTCATAAAATACTTGTTTTTTATTTGTTTTAGTTTTGAATTATTGTTCTATCGAAAAAGCCAACTGCTCACGCATCTTCTCACGAAACACCCATAACAGACCATAATAAGGCACAAGGGCCGCCAAAGCACTGAGGGCTGCCACCCCCTCGCTGCCAGATAGTTGCAAGACAACAAAAAGCACGCCAACCAGCACGAGGAAAGGTATGCCGAAGCCCCAGAGCAAGGCACGGGCGGCCACTTGTCCCGAAGTAGACACCGTCACCACCTGACCTACCTTGTAAAGAGATGTATCAACAGGGGTTACGTCAACAATCTTCTCCTTGGACTCGGCTGCATTGCAGTAGCCGGCCACCTTACAGGTAGCACAAGCAGAAGTCTGGACAATGCGCACATGAACGCTATTGCCCTCTATACTTTCTATAACCCCTGAATGACTTATTTTAGTACTCATTAGTTTGCAATCTCGAGTTTGCAATTGCAAAGGTACAATAAAAATATGAATTAATCATGCAAATATATGAGTTTTTTTGAAAAAAAGTCGTAATCGTTTGCAATTTCACTCACTTATTCGTACCTTTTTACTTTGTAGAAAGTACTCTCGCTCGGAAAAAATCCAAATTAATTTGGTTTTTCACTCACTTATTCGTACCTTTGTGACGTCAAAAGGAATAAAAACGATGAAAGCTACAGATCAAACCATTCAGCAAGCAGAACGTGCATTACGGAAAGTGACCGAGAAATTTCCTCCTCAGGAAGAAGCTACTCAACTTACTGACCTACATATTCGTGTCAATCAGGAAACAGGCGAATTATTGGTATTTGACGACGATGACAAGGAACTGACACGCTGCGTGATTGAACAATGGATTGAAAACAAGGAGGACTCTTTCTACCAAGACGTCACCAACATTCTGCGAATTGTACTGAATAAGCAAAAGGACATGATTGAGGGCATGTCCATCCTGAAGCCCTACTCTTTTGTCCTAGAAGACGAGGATCGCGAGAACATCGCAGAACTGTATGTCGTTGATGACGATACTGTCATCATTGACGAAGAACTGATGGCTGGATTGGGTAAGGATTTGGATGATTTCCTGACCAACCTGCTAAAGGACTGAAAACTCTTATCTCAGCCTCAGCAGGTCACCCACACGAATCTGATACGTAGGGGGCAAGTCGTTCATCTTATATAGATATTTCATTCGGATGCCATATTTCTGAGCGATAGAATACATCGATTCGCCAGCCTGAACCCTATGCAGTTTCCCCTTATAACTCTTGGGAGCCTTTCTTGCTTTCTTATGCAGCCAAACGACCTCGCCTTCTTCTAAAATATCGTTCTTGTCACGCTCATTATAGCGTGCCAGTTTCTTATAAGATATGTCCACTTCGGCAGCTATCGTACGGAAGGTATCGCCTCTGCGTGCATACAAATAGTAATTCTTGTTGAAGGTATAGATATGGCGCAAATTAATATGTTCACCCTGTTGGCGGAGCTTGCCATATGCTTTAACAGTGTCATATTGATATAACTTATAGACTTCGATAATGTCAATCAACTTGGAAGCATACACCGGACTTGTAGCATAGCCGCAAGACTTTAAACCCTTTGCCCAACCTTTATAGTCAGTCAGTTTCAGCCGGAACAAACGACTATAGCGCTGACTGGTTGTTAAAAACTCAGAATGGTCTTTATAACTTTCGAAGACAGAATTGTAAGCCCGAAAACACTCACCACGCTCATCATCGTCATGATAGGCCTTACGACCTGTCCACCCATTACACTTGATACCAAAATGGTTGTTGGCCTTCAGGGCCAACTCGCTCCTGCCAGCTCCAGATTCCAGCACACCTTGTGCCAGTGTAATGCTGGCTGGTATTTTATATTGGTGCATCTGGTCAATGGCAACATCCTTGTAGGTATCAAAATAGTCTTGGAAACGCTGATTCCAAACAACACTCTGTGCGAGCACAACAGGAAGTCCGAAAATCATTAAAAAGAAAGAAAATATGTACCGTTTCATGAATAAACCTCGTTTTGAGTTGCAAAAATAAAGAAAAATAATTATATTTGCAACAAAAATCGGAAGAATATGAAAGAATTAGTCATCAAAACGTCTATTCTGGATGCCCAGATAGGCGACCTGACAGACACAGAGCGAGCACTTGTAGAAGCTGCTATCGAGGCTACCAACAGATCGTATGCCCCCTACTCCCAATTTCGTGTGGGTGCTGCTTTGCTGTTGGAAAACGGGGAAACCATCATTGGATGTAATCAAGAGAACGCCGCCTACCCTGCCGGAATATGCGCAGAACGTTCAGCCATCTTTGCAGCTGGGGCACAATATCCTGAGCAACCCATCCTGATGATTGCCATTGCAGCCCGCAACAAACATGGAGAGCTACAGGAAAAACCTATCAGCCCATGCGGCATTTGCCGTCAGGTCATCATTGAAAGCGAGACGCGTTTCAAGCAACCGATACGCATTCTGCTCTATGGGAAAAATCATATATATATTGTTGACGGCATCAAGGAGCTGATGCCTCTGTCATTCACCGAATTTTAGTAGCGATGGCATCTTCCAACAGCTGATAGCCTTTTATAGTGCACAGTCCTCGAAGCGATACCAGAAACAAATTATCGAAAAGTTCGTCGGCAGGGTATTTTTTCAGCATCTGAGTATTCATCACATATTGTCCTACGGCATCTAGCAGATGAGGAACCATCTGATAGTTAATTTCCGAACGCAGGAAGCCCTCATCAACCCCACGCTGCATAAAGAGAACAAAGCCCTCACGCATCCGCTCATGTTCTTCTTTAATATATTGTTCTACCTGAGGGTATTTCATAATGTCTTCATAGAACAGAGGATTTACAGTCCTTGTCTCTCTGAGCTTCATCCGATAAGCCTCAACGATGACATCTATGACATTATGCCCTTCAAGGGAATAGTTCTCCATATAAGTATGTCTCCGGCGGTCATAGGTGACAATGCAATAGTAGAGCAGTTTTTCCTTGTCTTCGTAGATTTCATAGAGGGTACGTTTTGAGATACCCAACTGTTGGGCAATATCATCCATCTTGACAGCCTTGATGCCACGCTCCCTGAAAAGTTTCATGGCAGCTTCCATGATTCGATCCTTCAGGGCTATCCGATAAGATGTTGCTTCTTTTAAATCTTGCATAAGTATAAGTTTTCGCTGCAAAGTTACTAAAAAGATTAAAAAAAATCGCGATTTTCCCAAGTTTTTAGTACTTTTGCGCTCCGGAAAAGAATAATTTCAATAATACACGATTATGGTAAAAATCTCCAAAGAAGCCGCTCTCAACTATCATGAGGCGGGACGTCCCGGTAAAATCGAAGTAAAGCCTACCAAGGCCTATCGTACCCAAACAGACCTGTCATTGGCCTACTCTCCTGGTGTAGCCTACCCTTGTCTGGAAATCCAACAGAATCCTGACAATGCCTATAGATACACCGACAAAGGAAATCTGGTAGCCGTCATTTCCAACGGTACTGCCGTATTGGGGCTTGGAGATATAGGCGCCATGAGTGGAAAACCGGTAATGGAGGGGAAAGGCCTGCTGTTCAAAATCTACGGAGGTATTGACGTCTTCGATATTGAGGTAGCAGAGAAGGACCCTGAGAAATTCTGCGAGGCCGTTGAAAGAATAGCCCCAACCTTTGGCGGTATTAACCTGGAAGACATCAAGGCACCTGAATGTTTCTACATTGAAGAGCGTCTGAAGAAAAGTCTCGACATCCCTGTGATGCACGACGACCAGCACGGCACCGCTATTATCTCTGCTGCGGGATTGAAGAATGCCTTGGAGGTCAACGGCAAAGACATCAGCAAGGTCAAGATTGTGGTAAACGGTGCTGGTGCTGCTGCCATTTCGTGCACCAAACTCTATATGGCCATCGGAGCACAGAAGGAAAACATTGTCATGTTGGACTCAAAAGGCGTCATTTCTATTGACCGCCCAGACCTCAACGAGCAAAAGAAGTTCTTTGCCACCAATCGAACGGACATCCATACCTTGGAAGAGGCTGTAAGAGATGCTGACGTATTTGTCGGCTTGTCCAAAGGCAACGTACTTACCAAGGAAATGGTCAAGACGATGGCCAAAGATCCTGTTATTTTCGCTTTAGCTAACCCTGTTCCTGAAATCAGCTACGAAGATGCAATGGAAGCACGTCCCGACACCCTCATGTCTACCGGACGTACAGACTACCCGAACCAGATTAACAATGTCATTGGTTTCCCGTACATTTTCCGTGGAGCACTGGATGTACACGCTACGGCTATCAATGAAGAGATGAAACTTGCTGCTGTATATGCTATTGCCGACCTTGCCAAGCAGCCTGTTCCTGACGTAGTAAACGACGTCTATAAAGTTAACAACCTGACTTTCGGCCGCGACTATTTCATTCCAAAGCCCGTTGATCCACGACTCATCACTGAGGTCTCCGCTGCTGTAGCTAAAGCTGCTATTGACAGCGGTGTAGCCAGACGTAAAATTGAGAATTGGGACGAATACAAACGCTCGCTCTCCATACTGCTGGGACAAGAGACCAAGCTGACGCAGAAACTTTATACGACAGCTGCAGCACACCCGCAACGTGTGGTCTTTGCAGAAGCCATTCACCCCACCATGCTGAAGGCTGCCGTTCAGGCCAAAGCTGAGGGAATCTGTGAGCCCATCTTGCTGGGTAACGACGAAGTCATCCAGAAACTGGCAGACAAACTGGACCTCAATATTGACGGCATAGAAATTGTCAACCTGCGCCACCCGTCCGAACAGGAACGCCGCGAACGTTATGCACACATTCTGACAGAGAAGCGTCAGAGAGAGGGTTATACCTTCCAGGAAGCTAACGACAAGATGTTTGAACGCAACTACTTTGGCATGATGATGGTTGAGACAGGTGAGGCTGACGCCTTCATCACCGGACTTTATACCAAGTACTCGAATACCATCAAGGTTGTCAACGAGGTCATTGGAATCCGCCCACAATATAAACATTTCGGTGCCATGCACATTATCAACTCTGCCCGAGGCACCTTATATATTGCCGATACACTAGTCAACGAAAATCCTGACACCGACACACTGATTGATATAGCGAAACTGGCTAGCAAAAGTGTGAGGTTCTTCAACGAGACACCTGTTTTGGGTATGATCAGTCACTCCAACTTCGGCAGTAACCAAAGTGACGGTGCCCAGAAGGTCAAACGTGCCGTAGAGTATATGCAGGAACACTATCCAGACCTGCCCATTGACGGTGAGTTGCAGATTGGTTTTGCGCTTGACCGCGAACTGCGTGACGAGCAATATCCATTCACTCGCCTGTTTGGCAAGGATGTCAACACCTTGGTATTCCCGAACCTGACATCAGCACGTTCCAGCTACAAGATGCTCCAAATGTTGGATGCAGACGTCGAGATCATCGGCCCCATCCAGATGGGACTGAACAAGCCGATCCACTTCATAGACTTTGGCGCTTCCGTTCGTGATGTCGTCAACATTGTTGCTGTGGCAACCATTGATGCGTATGTCGATAAGGTGAAAAAGAAAATCAGTATGCCTACGGAATAAAGCAGTAAGAACATTAATATTTTTTAAAAAGTCGGCCGTCGGAGAACAACGAGCCGATTTTTTTTGTACCTTTGCACCGCAAAAAGACAAAGAATAGATTGCACAAAATTGGTTTTCAGGTAGTTATATATATTTTAGCAAGTAAAAGATGAGGCAATTAAAGATTCAGAAGAGCATTACGAATCGTTCCAGCGAGGCTCTGGACAAGTATCTTGTCGAGATAGGAAGAGCTCCGTTAATCAGTATTGACGAGGAAATTGAACTGGCTCAGAAAATTCGCAAGGGCGGCCGTGAAGGTGAACGCGCTAAGGAGAAGTTGGTAACAGCCAACCTTCGTTTCGTTGTTTCTGTCGCCAAGCAGTATCAGCATCAGGGACTGACGTTGACTGACTTGATTGACGAAGGAAATATTGGGCTGATTAAAGCCGCACAGAAATTTGACGAAACACGTGGTTTCAAATTTATTTCATACGCCGTATGGTGGATTCGTCAATCCATCTTACAAGCTATAGCAGAGCAAAGCCGTATTGTGCGCCTGCCCTTGAATCAGGTAGGTTCGCTGAGCAAAATCAATCAGGAAATCAACAAATTCGAGCAGGAGAACCAGCGTCACCCTTCCATCCAGGAATTAAGCGCTGCAACTAGTATTGACGAAGAGAAGATTGGACAAAGCCTAATGGCTGACGGACACCACGTGTCTATAGATGCACCTTTCCAAGAAGGCGAGGAAAACTGTATGCTGGACATCATGGCATCAGGCGATGACTCACGCACTGACCGTCAGGTTGACCATGAGTCCATGGCGCTGGAACTGAATAATGTGCTGGAGAAAGTACTCAAAGACCGCGAGATTACTATTTTGCGCGAGTGCTTTGGCATAGGCTGTCATGAGAAAGGGCTTGAGGAAATTGGCGACCAATTGGGGCTGACTCGTGAACGTGTTCGACAGATTCGCGAAAAGAGCATTGCAAAGTTGCGTGACTCCGGCAATGCCCGTATTCTAATGAAATATTTAGGCTAAATCTTTTGTCGCTCCAATTTTTTTTTGTAATTTTGGGGGCGTGAATCGGAAGCTGCACATAATAATATATCTTGTGCTGGGCATGATGACTCTCATGCCCAGCATTTGTTTTGCGTCCAAAGCAGACTCAACGCTAATGAATCGCATTTGGAACTACCAACGTAACTACACTACTCCAGTAGACGGACTGGAACAGAACGTTTATCTGTGTTATGGCTTCAGCACCCTCCGGCGCAACCCCATTCTGTTTTTGGTACCTACCATGTATGTGATTGCACAAGGCGACAAGAAATATATTGGAGAATCCTATGGCAAACTGAGATTCCAAAATGCCAATAAATACGACCTGAGACGACAGGTGGTATGCGGCAATATACCAAGACAGCGCACGGCAATGCCTGCCATATTCGAATCTGTTACTCCCAATTTCTACAATGTCACTATCTATCCAGACCGTTTGCTATCCCCTTTTAATCGTGCCAATCGACGGTTCTATCGATACGATGTCACATCCACAGAAGGATATCTTGCGTACCTACACTTCCGTCCACGAACACTCAACACACAACTTGTTAGCGGACAGGCAATAGTAGACATAACAACGGGCAGGCTCCAATCTGTACAATTCGAAGGCGAATTTGACATGATTTCTTTCAATGTGTCTGCGTTAATGAACCAGCAGGATGTGCATACACCACTCCCCGAACGCTGCTCAACAAGTGCTTCTTTCAAATTTTTCGGAAACCGCATTGTCTCACACTGTACCGCTGTCTATAATTGTCAGACAACCCTACCCGACTCATTAGATGAAGTGGTAGATAAAGACTTGATGGAGCAACTGCGCCCAATACCACTGACACCAGAAGACCAGAAAATCTATCAAAAACAACTGGAGGAACAGCAGAAGGAAGAGATGCTTCAGGCGGCCGACAGTAACAAACATGAGAATTATTGGAAACAGATAAGAGATGCCGCCTGGAATGTGATTGGCGACAACCTCATCAACGGAAACGGCACAAGAACAGGAGGACTGTCCATGCGCTTCTCGCCGCTTCTAAATCCGCTTTATTTTGGCTATAGCCGTAGTAACGGCATCAGCTATAAGCTCAAATTGGGCGCACAATACAACTGGAATGCTCATCGTTACCTGTCGCTTGAAACACAACTGGGTTACAACTTCAAGCTAAGACGGTTTTACTATACCATCCCCTTACGCATGACATACAATCCCAAGCGCAATGGTTTTGCTGAAATACTTTGGGGTAACGGTAACCACATATCCCATGGAGCCATGGCAGAAGAATTTAAAAAGAGATATGGCAGAGAAAACATATCCATGCCTGACTTCAAAGATGAATTCATCCAAGCCTACAATAATATTGCCGCCTTTGACTGGCTTGAATTCAAGACTGGCTTCGTGTACCATCGCCGCATTTCCACAAACAGGGAGTTAATGCAAAAGGTCAATATGGAGGACGCATTCTACAGTTTTGCCCCCATGATAACCATTAGGTTAAAACCGTGGTACAATGGCCCGGTATTGACTGCCAACTACGAACACAGCTTCAGAAACATCTTTAAGTCTAACCTTAGCTACGAACGGTGGGAATACGATGCCGTCTTTCTCCATAGATTGAAGAGTATGAGAATTCTAAACCTAAGAGCAGGCATAGGCTATTATACCCAACGTAGTTCCGACTATTTCGTTGACTATACCAATTTCCACGACAACAACCTGCCTACCGGCTGGGAAGACGACTGGAGTGGCCAATTCCAACTTCTGGACAGCCGATGGTACAACGAATCCGACTACTATCTGAGAGGACATGCCTCTTACGACTCCCCTATGATGCTTCTTTATCACCTGCCGTTGTTCGGACGCTACATTGAGACGGAACGTATTTACGTCAGTGCCTTGTCCATTCAGCACACCAGACCATATTTCGAGTTGGGCTACGGATTTACCAACCGCTATCTCTCTGCTGCCGTTTTTACAAATTTTCTCGACTCCAAAATACAAAATGTAGGCTTTAAAGTAACTATACTAATATTCAGCCGATGGTAAAACCACTTACTGTTTACAAAGCCAGCGCCGGTTCTGGCAAAACATTTACATTAGCCACAGAATACATCAAGCTGCTCGTTCTCAATCCGATGAGCTATCGCAGCATATTGGCCGTCACCTTCACCAACAAAGCCACCGAGGAAATGAAGATGCGCATCCTCAGCCAACTCTATGGCATCTGGAAACAGCTACCCGACTCCGACAATTACACCCAGCACATCAGCTCAGAGACCGGGCTGGACGGGAAAACCATCTCACAGCAGGCGGGTAAAGCCCTTAACCTGCTGTTGCACAACTACAGCTATTTCCGCGTGGAAACAATAGACACCTTCTTTCAGAGCGTACTACGCAATCTTGCCCGCGAGCTGGACCTCACGGCGAATCTACGCATCGGGCTAAATGACGTTCAAGTGGAGGAACAGGCCGTCGACCGGCTCATTGACTCGCTCACCCACACTGACGTCATGCTGCAGTGGTTGCTGAAGTACATCATGGAAACCATCAGCGAAGACCGTTCATGGAACATCATTGGACAAGTCAAGCAGTTTGGCCGCACTATCTTCCGTGACTACTATAAAGAGAAAAGCATTGAACTGAACCAGCTGATTAGCCAAAAGAACTTCCTTGACGGGTATATGGGGCAAATGCGCCAGATTCGTAGCGATGCCGAGAAGCACATGAAAGAGATTGCCGACCAATTCTTTGAATCTCTTGAGGCAGAAGGCATCACCGTCGACGAACTCAGCTACGGCAAGACTGGCGTGTACGGATTCTTTGTGAAACTCAGCAACGGGCAGATGGACGAGAGCATTGTTGGCAGTAGGGTGTCCGACTGTATGAACTTTGCCGAAAAATGGTATTCCAAGAAAAGCAAAAGACCAGAAACCATTCATCTTGTAGCAGAAAGTGTCTTGATGCCCATCCTGCGCCGTGCCGTTGAAGAACGTCCCAGACAGTGGAAACTGTTTAAATCCGCCGACCTCACGCTACGCCACCTGAACCAGTTGCGTCTTCTTGACAGTATAGAGAAAAAGGTACGCGAGATGAACGACGAGGCCAACCGCTTCCTGCTCAGCGACACCCAGCAGTTGCTGCACTCGCTCATCAAGGACAGCGACTCCCCGTTCATCTTCGAGAAGATAGGAACCCAACTGGAGCACGTCATGATAGACGAGTTTCAGGACACCTCTACGGTTCAATGGCAGAATTTCAAGGTACTGCTCCAAGAGTGCATGAGCCACGCAGACACCGAGAACCTCATAGTCGGCGACGTCAAGCAGAGCATCTACCGCTGGCGCTCCGGCGACTGGAGACTGCTCAACGCCATAGACCGGGAATTCACTCCGGGCAACGAGATGATAGAAATCCGCCCACTGGAGTACAACTACCGTTCTGAGCGACGTGTCATTGAGTTCAATAACGCTTTCTTTACCGAAGCAGCCCGTCAGGAGTACGAATCGCAACGCGAGGACTATCCCGACGGTGCCGAGCAGCTGAAGAACGCCTATGCCGACGTAGCCCAGAAGATTCCCGAGAATCGCGATTCCTGCGGATACGTCAGTATCAGTCTCTTGCCCCAGGAGGACTACCAGAAACAGACTCTAAGCCATCTGGCCGACACCGTCAGCCAGCTCCGGGCTATGGGAATATCTCCCAACAAGATGGCTATCTTGGTGCGCACTAACAACTACATCCCCTTGGTCGCCGACTATTTTACCGACCATCTGCCCGACATCCGCATTGTCAGCGACGAGGCATTCCGGCTCGACGCCTCTGTGTCCGTTTGCCTGCTTGTGCAGGCTCTTCACCTGCTCACCCATCCCGACGACCTGCTGGCCAAGGCCACTATAGCCAAGATATACCAGCGTTCCGTCCTCGGCAACGCGACCCCCGAGAACGAGTTGCTCATCAAGGACCAGTCGCTGGACGAATTACTCCCCCAAGACTACATTGGTCATACTTCAGAACTGCTGAGGCTGCCGCTCTACGAACTCACCGAACGGCTCTATTCCATCTTCCAACTGGAACGTCTGAACGAACAAAGTGCCTACATCTGCGCTTTCTACGACCAGTTAAACCAGTTCACCTTGGACAACAGCACTGACATTGATGCTTTTATCAGCGAATGGGAAGAGTCCATTTGCGGCAAGACCATACAAAGCAGTGAAATCGACGGCATCCGCATTCTCTCCATCCACAAGAGCAAGGGCCTGGAGTTTGACAATGTCATCATTCCCTTCTGCGACTGGCGACTGGAGCACAGCGACATTCTGTGGTGCCAGCCCAAGGAGGCGCCCTTCAGCGCCCTGCCTATCGTCCCCGTAGACTACAGCCAGAAACAGATGGTCGGGACCATCTTCGAGCACGACTATCTGGACGAGCACCTCCAGAACACGGTTGACAACCTCAATCTGCTATACGTAGCCTTCACCCGTGCTTCCAAGAGACTTTTCGTCTTTGGCAGGCGCAACGCTCCCAACACCCGCTCAGTCCTCATAGAGAACGTGTTGCCCCAGCTGGAGCTCCATAACAGCACCCTTGACGGAACGGAAGACGACGGCGCCGCGCTGACCTTCAGCTATGGCAGTTTATCAGATTACCCCGATTGCTCAGTTAACTCCGGAAACTCCGCTTCCACCTCCGAGAACGTCTTCCTGCAACCCGTCTTGCCCAAACCTATCACCATTGAGACCTTCGACGTCAAGACCGAGTTCCGTCAGAGCAATAGAAGCCGCGATTTCATCGAGGGCGAAGACGAGCGACAGACACTCAGCTACATCAAGATAGGCTGTGTGCTCCACAACGTTTTCTCCACCATCCGCACCAGTGCGGACATCGAGCAGGCCCTGCTTCAGCTACAGCAGGACGGAGTACTCTACGACGATGAGATTACCCGCGAGAAGGTTACCAAGCTGCTGCGCAACCGACTTGAGGACAACCGTGTAAGCAGTTGGTTCTCGGAGCGTTGGAAGCTGTTTAACGAGTGTACCATTCTGCAAATGGCAGACGGCAAAGTCCGGGAGCGCCGCCCTGACCGCGTCATGACGGACGGGAAGGAAACGCACGTCGTAGACTTCAAATTCGGCCGTCCCAAGCCCGAATACCAAGAGCAGGTGCGCGAATACATGCAACTGCTGCAGTCGATGGGGCTTCCCAACGTCAAAGGGTGGCTGTGGTACGTATATAATAATAAGGTAGAAGAAGTAAGATGAAAGATTTCTTAGCATACGTCGCCGAGGATATCATCCACAAGTACGGCACCAATCTGTCGCGCGTGGCCGTTGTATTTCCCAACAAGCGTGCCTCGCTGTTTCTCAACGAGTACTTGGCCCGTCAGGCAGGCCAGCCCCTGTGGAGCCCCTCGTATATCACCATCAGCGAACTGTTCCGCCAGCAGTCCCCGCTTCAGGTAGCCGACCCCATCAAGCAGGTCTGCGATCTCCACAAGTCGTTCTGTCTTCAGACCGGCTCTGCCGAGACGCTGGACAAGTTCTACGGCTGGGGGCAGCTGCTGCTCAGCGATTTCGATGACATCGACAAGAACATGGCCGACCCCGACCGCGTGTTTGCCAACCTGCGCGACATCCACGAGCTCGACGACATCTCCTACCTCACCGACGAGCAGCGCGAGATGATACAGCGCTTCTTCAGCAATTTCTCGGAAGACCACAATACCGAGCTCAAAGAGCGTTTCCTGCGGCTTTGGAGCCATTTCGCCGACATTTACCACGATTTCAACGAACGGTTGGCGGCGCAAGGTCTCGCCTACGAAGGAGCACTTTACCGTCAGGTAGTCAGTAGCGTCTCCAGCCAGGGCGTGGCCACAGACGGGGCTGGAGCCGTATCTTTTCCCTATGACCACTATCTCTTTGTGGGCTTCAACCTGCTGCAGAAGGTGGAGCAACAGCTGTTCGCCGCCCTGCAGAAGGAGGGCAAGGCGCATTTCTACTGGGATTTCGACCATTACTACATGGCAAACCACGAGGCCGGCCAGTACATCGGGCGCTACCTGAAGGCATTCCCCAACGAGTTGGACACGCAGAGCGACGAAATCTACCGGAACTTCCGGCGGCACAAGACCATGAGCTACATCGCCGCGCCCACCGAGAACATCCAGGCACGCTACGCCAGCAACTGGCTGCGCGAACAGGAGCGCTACCGCGACGGACGGCGGACGGCCATTGTGCTGTGCAACGAGGCGCTGCTGCCCGTGGTCATCCACTGTCTGCCGCCGGAGGTCGACAAGGTCAACGTCACTACGGGCTACCCGTTGTCGCAGACTCCCGTGGCCTCGTTCATCCAGCTCTGGTTCGACCTGCACGTGCAAGGGCGTATGCCGCGCCTTGTCCGCATTTTCCAGCGCCACCCCTATGCCAAGTACGTTGAGGACTGTGCGCTTGCCAAGGACGGGGCGCAGTCTGCCGACGTGCTGACAACGCTGCTGGCCCAGTTGCGGCACGTTGCGCAACAGGGCAAGGACGACTTTCGCGACCCACTGTTCCAGGAGTCGCTGTTCCGGGCCTACACGCTCGTCAACCGCCTGCACGGGCTCGTCGTGAGCGGCGACTTGACGGTGGACAGCATCACCATGCAGCGGCTGGTCAACCAGCTGATGCAACAGACCAGCATCCCCTTCCACGGCGAGCCGGCCGAGGGGCTGCAGGTGATGGGTGTGCTGGAGACGCGCAACCTGGACTTCGACCACGTGCTGCTGCTGTCCTGCAACGAGGGCAACATGCCACGCGGCGTCAACGACAGTTCGTTTATTCCCCACAGCCTACGCCACGCCTACGAACTGACGACCATCGAGAACAAGGTCAGTATCTATGCCTACTACTTCCACCGGCTGTTGCAGCGGGCCAGCGACGTGACCATCCTTTACAACAGTGCCACCGAGGACGGCCAACGGGGCGAGATGAGCCGTTTCATGCTGCAGATGCTGGTCGAAAGCGGTCACTCCATCGGCCAGTACACGCTGCAGTCCGGCCAGACCACCGCCCGCTGGCAGCCCTCAGCCATCGAGAAGACTCCGCGCGTCATGCAGGCTCTGTCCGGGCACTTCATGCAGCCCGACTCGCTGCTGTCGCCGTCGGCCATCAACAAGTATATGCGCTGTCCGCTGCAGTTCTACTACTGCTATGCGGCGGGTCTGCGGGAGCCCGACCTGCCGGACGACGAGCAGGAGCTGGACAACCGCATCTTCGGCAACATTTTCCACGAAGCCGCCGACATCGTCTACCACCAGTTGCCGCAGGACATCAGCCGGGACGTCATTGACCACCTGCTGAAGTCGAAGATTGAAATCGAGCGTGCCGTTGACGAGGCTTTCCACAAGGAGATGCCGCATATTCCTGCCAGCGGTCTGCATCTCATCAACCGCGAGGTCATCATCCACTACCTGCGCCAGTTGCTGGAGATAGACCGCCGTCTGGCACCGTTTACCATTCTCGGGCTGGAGTGCGACGTCCACCGCGACCTCTCAACTCTCAACTGTCATTGCGAAGCCACACTCGCAAAGCGAGAACTGTCAACTCTCAAACTTGGCGGGCGTATAGACCGGCTTGACCTGATGAACGACGGCACCATCCGCGTGGTGGACTACAAGACGGGCAGCAAGCAGGTGAAGCCGCTGGCCGATGTGGACGCCATATTCCAGCCGGAGAACATCGGCAAGCACGCCGACTACTACCTGCAGACGTTTGTCTATGCGGACATTGTCAGCCGCCAGCGCCGGCGTCCGGTCTCTCCCGCCCTGCTGTTCATCCAGCACGCGGGGGCCGAGGGCTACGACCCCGTGCTGAAGCTGGGCAAGGAGCCGGTCCGCGACATAGCAGACCACTCTGCCCGTTTCAACGAGCTGTTGGAACGGAAAATCGAAGAGATATTCTCGCCGGAGCGTCCGTTCGAGCCGACGGGCGACCTGACTGTCTGCCGCACGTGCCCCTACGCTCCGTTCTGCCGCCGATAGTTCGTCAGCGGTTCAGCGGTTCTTGTGGCTTATGAACCACGAGTGGGTGTATAGGTGGTACATCAGCAGCGAGGCGGCTATGAGTGCGAGACATATATATAATAAGGTGTCGCGCTGTTCATAGCATAAGGCATAGCCCATGCCGAGTCCCAAGGCCATACCCGTTTCCCAACCCAGAAAGAAGGTGCTGTGTGAGGTGCCGCGCTTGCAGTGGCGGCTCAGCTTGATGAAGAAGAGCAGGAAACGTGCACTGATGATGCCCATGCCCAGTCCGACAAGTACGGGGGCCAGGGGGCTGGCAGGATGGGCGAGCATGATAAGCAGAGCCGCTGTCAATAGTATTTGTCCGCTGATGACCTCGCTTTTCAGTTCTGCGTCGCGGAACACGAAGCGCTGGGCCAGCAGTGCCAGCAGGAAGCCGCCCATCATCAGTCCATAGAACTCAGGAGCCAGCGGCAGCGTGAGCAGCAGCCCCATGACGGTGCTGACGGGCAGCAGGTTGACGAAGAGTACATAGCCTCGGGGCAGCAGGAAGCGGTCGAGCGATGCCACGTGTACGTCTTCTTCGGGTGCACGGAAGGGGAAGTTGACGCGGCGTATGAGTACGAGCGCGGCGGCGGCACTGGCCGCGGAAGCCCACCATACGGAGGTATAGCCAAGGGCCGACAGTACGAGCAGTCCGGCCAGGGGGCCCAGCGACAGGGCGAAGCGGGCAAACCAGGCCGCGTTGTGGTTGGCCTCGGTGCGCATGTTGGACTCGCAGGTGTCGATGATGAGTGTCGACGAGAGCACCATCTGGGCCAGCCCGAAGGCGGCGCCCAGCAGCAGCCGCTGGGCGAGTATCATCCAGAGGCTGACGAACGCGGTGCGCTGGTGGTCGAAGTAGACCAGCAGCATGACGTCGGCTATGAGTGCGGCGATGGCCCACATGCACACTTGGTTGCGGCGGTAGCGCTGGACGAGCCAGGAGCACTGCGCCCCCAGCAGATAGAGTCCCAGCCCGAAGACGCCCATGCTGAGCCCGGTCTCGACGGGCGAGAAGTTCTCGGTCTCGATGAGCCAGCGGGGCAAGACGGGTATCAGGATGTAGGCCGCCACGGTGAGCAGCAGGTCGGCGACGACGAGACACCAGAAGTCGGCGTGCCAGAGGCGGATGTGTATGGGTGTGTTCTGGGTATTCAAGGTCTTAATAGGATTCGTTCTCATTGGGGAAGTCGCCGCTCTTGACGTCCTCCACGTAGTGTCCGACGGCGTCGGTAATGACCGTGTTGAGGTCGGCATATCGGCGCAGGAACCGGGGTGAGAATCCCTGGGTCATGCCCAGCATGTCGGCCACGACCAGCACCTGTCCGTCACAGCCGTTGCCGGCTCCGATGCCGATGGTGGGGCACTTGACGGCGCGTGTAACCTCGGCGGCCAGTGCGGCAGGAACCTTCTCCAGCGTGATGCCGAAGCACCCGGCGTCGGCCAGCGCTATGGCGTCGCTCATCAGCTTGTCGGCCTCGGCTTTCTCCTTGGCACGGACGGCGTAGGTTCCGAACTTATTGATGCTCTGCGGGGTCAGTCCCAGATGTCCCATGACGGGAATGCCGGCGTCCAGTATGCGCTTGACGGTGTCGAGGATTTCTACGCCGCCCTCCATCTTCAGCGCGTCGCACCCCGATTCCTTCATGATGCGGATGGCATTGGTAACGCCCTCGGCGGGGCCGACCTGATAGGAGCCGAAGGGCATGTCGCACAGTACCAGCGCGCGCTGGGCGGCCCGGGCGACGCTCTTGGCGTGGTATATCATCTGGTCCACGGTCATGGGCAGCGTGGTCTGGTTGCCCACCATGACGTTCGACGCCGAGTCGCCTATCAGTATGATGTCCACGCCGGCCTTGTCGACGATGCCTGCCATTGTAAAATCGTACGAGGTGAGCATGGCGATTTTCTCACCCTTCTGTTTCATCTCCATCAACCGGTGTGTTGTCACCTTGCGGTTGTCACTTACTAAATATCCCATAGTCTATATAATTTTTGATAACTTCGTCACAGAGTGGACGGATGGCGTCGGCGGCGTTGGTCGTGGCCAGCCCGACGACGTACATGCCTGCGGCACGGCCGGAACGGAGTCCGTTGAACGAGTCCTCGAACACCACGCAGTCCTCGCGGTCTACGCCCAGCCGGCGGGCGGCACGCAGATAGCAGTCGGGGTCGGGCTTCGACGCCGAGAAGTCCTCAGAGGTCAGGATGGCGTCGAACAGTGCGCGGAACTCGGGGTGGGCGCGGTACACGGCCTCCATCTTCACGCGGTTCGAACTGGTGACCACGGCCGTGCGGACGCCGCGCCGGCGCAGCCCGCCGACGAACGCCTCGAACCCCGGGACGTAGCGGTAGTCCATCTGCTGCTCAAACCGGTCCAGCCGTTCCGTTATCAGCGCCTGCCTGTCCCGCAGTGGGCCCGCGAACCAAGCGTCGTATATCTGGACCAGCGTCTGGCCCTTAATCTCGTGCTCCAGTCCCGGACGCTCCGGGTGGAACTCGCGGCACTGCTCGCCCCAGAACACGGTGTACTGTCCCTCGGTGTCGAACACGACGCCGTCCAGGTCGAACAAAGCAGCCTTCATTTCCGTCTTCTTTTCCATTGCGGCTGCAAAGGTACGAATAAGCGAGAACAATGCAAAACAAAAAACAACTTTTTTTGTTTTCATTGTCGAGCGTGAGTTCCTTCGAGCTTTAGCTCAAAGGTACGAATAAGCGAGAGAATATCCAAATTTATTTGAGACTTTCCGAGCGCGAGCACCTTGACCAAAGGGCAAAAGTCAGAAAAAACAGGGAGGTGCCGCGACGCCGAGCGTCAGGCACCTCCCCTTTCTTACAAAGTTTTATAAATAATTAATAAATAAACTGGCGCGCTGTCACAGCGGGCATTTCTCTCTTATCACTCGTCCGAATTAGAGCCGCCGTCCGGGTCCGGCTGAGGGTCCGGTGTGGGGTCCGGGTCGGGAGTGGGCTCCGGGTCAGGTGTGGGCTCCGGGTCAGGTGTGGGCTCCGGGTCGGGAGTCGGCTCCGGGTCGGGAGTCGGCGTGGGTGTAGGCGTGCTGCCGCCGTCCGACTTCT
>CAMOWH010000027.1:0-23054 GCA_946628315.1 uncultured Prevotella sp. | reverse complement strand
CGAATTGGGGTAGAGGCAACTCGCCGTTAAAGTACAGGTGGTTGTATTCCCTGAACTTCTGTTCAATCAATATTTCTGTCATTTCCATGTTACTATGGTTTTACAGCGCTGATATTTCATGGCATCCACTTGAATTTCTAACAAATTTCTCAATCATACTAAAGTTGATGTCCTTTTCGTTAGGGAAAGTGTCTTGTACCTTCTCACGTCTGTAACGACTGATTTGGGAAAACAAGTCACTGATACGTTTTTTCCGCGGTGTCAGTTGCCGTTGGTAAGAGACGTTGTCTATGCGTCCCCGCTTCAAGTTTGCCTTCAGTTCTTTTTTCTGCGCTTTCAGTGCGTCAATTTCCTTAGTGATATTGGTCTCAAAAGCCTCGCAGTCGGCATACACTTGGCGCATTTCCTCCGCGTTGTACCTTGTCAGTGCGTCTTCGTACTTGTCCTTCCACCTGTCGCACTCTTCCTTTATCTTCTCTATTCGATTGTTGAGGTGTTCAATCTCGTGTTTCATGAACAGCACGTCAATCATAACCGAAAAGTCAGCCTCGCCGTTGTCGTCTTCCTGACGCAAGATGTCGAGTACCTCCTGAAGGGTGTAGGCTTGATAGAGTTGTTTGGCCTCGGTATAACGTTGGTTGAGTTGCATAAACGGGCCCCAATGGCGGCCGAATGACGACAGACTTACGGTTTCAGTCTTTCCGTCCTCACGCACGGCACTGCAACAGTTGCGCCCGCTCAGCGGACTTCCTGCCAATTGATAGACAAGGCTTCGACAGCCATTCTTGTCTGTGCGCATGGCTTCTTTTACCAGTCCCCACCATTCAAGATATACGCCTAAAGTGGGTTTGCGGAATCCCGATGTGCCCGTATAGGCAATGCCGTTCTGAATGGCCACGGGACAAAGGAACATACGGCTGTCGCTCAGTATGCGCTCTTTATGGGCCAACAGATAGAAGGCATTGCTGATGAAGAGTTGCCTTAGTTCCTCGGCAGTCTCCGAGGGTTTCGGTACAGGGGTAGGCTTATGTCTGCCAATGATGAGATATTGCCCCGTTCGGTCCAACTCAAGAGAGTCGGATTCTATCTTCTCAGGTTTCTGTTCCGCAAGCGGATAACAGTCGAGCACGCGACCGTCATGAAGGATGATTTTGCCTTCAGGAAAAAGGTCTTTTTCTTCTTTGAAAGGTTCTGCTACTATACTCATATTTTTCTTATTTTGGTTTGTTAATGAAAGTTTATTCTTCGACTAATTTTAGGTTGTCCAACCTGTTGTTTTGTTTGTCACCGTCGATATGGCACACTCGATGGCCCTGTGGGATTTCGCCCTGAAAAGCCTCCCACACCAATTCGCATACTCGACGCTCGGTGTTGTAGACAATGGTGTACACCTCACCGTCAGCCTTAACATAAAGCTCTCCTTCCTCGTGCCTGTTCTGTTGGCTGTTACGTTTCTTGGGACTAATCACTTTATAGTGAGGTATATGACTGTTGTCAAGTGTCTCGTCCAACGCCAATATGCCGTTATCAAATACTGGGTTTTTGTCGAGCCAAGGAGTCAGCCACGCATAGGTCTTTTCTATCAAATGATGAATTTGTACAATGCGTTCTATGTCATATAATGATTTCTTTATTTCAAGATAGTCTCCATTGCCTTCTCCTTGGATATAGACTCGTCTGATGTCCATAATGTCGTTTTTCAAGAGGTTCTTTAACTCGCTGAATCGCTCTTCGCGTGGACGTTCCATATAGTCGCAGTCATAGATGTCAATGACTAAATCATAGCAATTCTTCCTTTTGTAGAAAATCCAATAATCGTTTGTCATATTTGCTGTTTGAATCTATTTAAAAAGTTAATCGTTCACCAAGCAGGTAGATATTCGACCGATTCAGCAGGTCGTAGTCGATAGGAGGTTCGTTACCCCCTATAAGGCAATCACGGCAAATCATAAGTATTTTTCCCATATTGTTCTGTCCCTTCCATTCACCGATATTCTTTAGCTTTTCCCTCTCACGGTTCAGTTTTTGCCTCCATTCTTTTGGGTCTTGGTCGTCACCACGGCAGGAAAAGTCTTTCCAAAGTCTCTTTTCTCGGTAATGTCGCTCCATATTGCGACACCCCCAAAGGGTCGCACTTTGGAAATGGTCTTCCGTCTTGTCCCTGACAAGTGTGATATCCCTTGGAATGCAAAGTAGCAAGTGGCGGAAGTCTGCATTCCCCTTGCATTTCTGCCACGTTACAAATAACATCCACTGCAATTGGAAAGTCGGGAAGTCATTCCTGATATTCCTGCTATTCAATGCTGTGACAAACCTATAGCAAGCCCAACTGCTTTGTTCTTGCATAATGGAGTTTTGAATACGAAGGTGCTCTTCGGTGTTGTTTGACCATTGGCCACACATAAACAGACGTATACTTTCGGTGAAAGAATGTCCGCAGAAGTCGAAAGGGAATCCCTCTGCAGTGTTGCATAAGTTCAGGTAACGGTTTTCAATAAAACATACGTCCAAACTTGTGGAGAGACTTCGTATGTCTCTTCACGACCTAAAACAATATTATTCATGCTGCAATAAAGTATTGGTTAAAAGAAAGATCCTTACCTAAGATGTTGATGTGCTTACCGTCCTGTAGGGTATAGTCGAATCGATAGTCACGCATTATGATGCCAACTGACGACAATAAGCCCTGCCTCTCGTCAAAACCAAGACAAAAAACATAGTAATTCAACGTAGAAGCATTGTAAGCCTCTACGTCACTAAAATCCGAAATGTAATTTTGAATGTTCATATTCATTTTTAATTAACTGTAAATAATCCTGTTAATTCACATCATTTTCCCACCGTGGCGAATATGTTGCTCGGTTGGGGCAGCTCATGGCTGTCTCTTGATGCTGTCAAATTCTCAAAGAACGAATGCTAATCTCTCGAAAAGCGCGGCAAAGGTATGTAATATTTTTGAGATTACAAAATATTTTGTGTTAATAATTGTTTTCTTCGGCACGCTCATCATCATCTGCCAAATTTTCACTATCTTTGCACCGTGTTTCATAAGAGGCACAACATGTTGAAACAATGAAGCGTTATGCTCGACTTGCAATCGGAAATGTGAGAAACTTCTGTAGTACGCAAGGAAAGTGTGGCGGTTCGCGCGTATAGCGTGGGCTGGTTACATTTCTCGTACAAAGGTAATTCTCACAACCTCCGATTGAAGAAGTGGCATCAGTGCCACGCTTCTATCATAAAATTATTAACGTTAAAAAATGATTGCTGATGGGACTTTTTTGCAGAAAACGAAACCCGATTCCTCCATACGACACTTTGGAGGCTGAACAAAGATATGCGTTGTACTTCCTGCTGGAATACCTGACAACAAGAGGAACCATCCCTTTGCATAAAATGTCATTCGCTTTACAATATTTGGAGAAAGCTGCTATTTATTTCGGTATGACAAAACGGCAAATAGAAGAATTCAAGCCGTTTACAATACCTATGAGAAGATTGTACCATATATTAAGCAAATCAATAACCGGCAGATTCTTGAGTATATGATAAGCAACTGCTCTAATATCTTTATTCTGATGGACAGAAGCGATGAACACAAACGCATAGGAGAACAAGCATATAAACTTTACGAGGAACTTGGATTTCCTTATGAAGATGTGAGATATATCGTCAACAAATATATGTATCGGACAGACATTTAAATTGTATAGCAATGAGAGAAGAAAAAGGGCGCAACCGACAAAGCCTGTGGAGTGTGTACGGTCGCTAACCCAAAACTGTTGCTAAACGGTACATGAAGAAAGGGATGTCTCTAACTCCTTTCACCTGTGACCGGAAGCATTTGATTTTTGAGTTGAGCGACTCAGCTGATGCGTTTGTCTTTCGCCCATTAAAGTAGTTCAATATCTCATCCTCCTTACCGAAGAAATCTTTTTGGATTCAAGATTTGTCACGCGCGATGTCTTCATCTGGAGCATAACGATAGTGATTTTAGAGCGCAGAATGTTAAAAAGTGACGATAAAGTTTCCGATTCGAGAAAAAAATCGTAGTTTCGGAAGCGGTATCGCTACTTTTTTGTATTTTTGCAGAAAAATTCAAAGAAGATGAACTATAAGACATCAATCCTTGGACGTAGGCATGAGCAGGACTTGATAAGGGAGTACTACGAATCTCCCAAAGCAGAACTTGTGGCAGTCTATGGACGCAGACGTGTTGGCAAGACTTATTTGGTCAAACAGTTTTTCAACAATGACTTCGATTTCTACTTTACAGGTTCTTTCGAGACACCTCGAAGCACACAGTTAACCCTATTCAAAAAGGAATTGGAAAGATATTCTGGCAGGAAACATCTAAAGCCCAAAGACTGGTATGAGGCATTTGAAGCTTTACGAGAGCATCTTTCTTCCCTTCATAAAGAGCGAATAGTGGTTTTTCTTGACGAACTCCCTTGGATGGACACGCCAAAGTCTGGTTTTCTCTCCGCTTTCAGCTATTTCTGGAACAGCTGGGCATCGTCTGTTTCTGGATTGAAACTATTTGTCTGTGGCTCTGCCACCACATGGATGCTTTCAAAACTCATCGGGGACAAGGGCGGGATGCATGGTCGTGTGAACCGTCAGATCTATCTTCGTCCGTTCACACTCTTCGAGACCGAGCAGTTTCTGAAGAGTAAAGGCATAGATTGGGAACGTTACCAAGTAATGGAAGCGTTCATGGCAATGGGCGGCATTCCCTATTATTTGGACATGCTGGAAGGCAACCTGTCACTGAACGAGAACATCGACCACCTTTTCTTTGAGGAGGGAGCGGCATTGCGAACGGAGTATGACTTTATATTCCGGTCGTTGTTTCGAGACTCCAAGGTGTATCGCTCTGTTGTGGAGCTGCTAGCAACCCGCTCCTCAGGAATGAGTCGCAAGGATATTCAGGAGGCATTGAAAATGGATGATGGGGGACTGCTTACGGAAGTGCTGGACAATCTGTGCAAGTGTGACTTCCTACGGCAATATGCGGCATTTGGAAATAAAGGCCGTGGTCAGATGTACCAGTTGGCAGACCTTTTCTCTCTGTTCCATTTGCAGTTCGTAAGCAAGTATAGCGGGCAAGACAGCCATTTCTGGAGCAACATGCTGGATAATCCCCGACGGACGACATGGCAAGGATACGCTTTCGAGCAGGTTTGCATGCATCATATCCCACAAATCAAACTGAAGTTAGGAATCAGCGGTGTATTGAGTGAAGTCTGTTCCTGGTCATGTAAGGCATTCACAGACAAGGATGGCACACAGCATAAAGGCACACAAATAGACTTAGTCATTGACCGCCGTGATGAGACCGTCAACCTCTGTGAGTGTAAGTTCTCCAACGACACCTATTCCATCAGTCAGGACTATGCGGAGCGCCTGAACTCGCGCAAGGAAACCTTCCGCGCTGTAACTGGAACACGAAAGTCGCTCCACACCACGATGATTACTACCTACGGACTGAAACGCAACAAGTATTCAGAAACAATACAAAGGGAAGTGACAATGGATGACTTGTATAGAGATGTCGAATAGAGTTTGTAGATGAGGGGTATAGGATAGACTTTTGGCGTATTTCAGAGCCAAATAACCTTCACAATAGTCACACCGCAGAGTGTAAACTGTTGGTTCCCAGTCTGGTATTTAAATTTCAACGAGGATAAGTATTAAGGCTGACCCAAATGTGATTTTTGGGTTCGCCTTCATACGTTTCTTTCTTGGTTAGTTCAACTGGTGGCTGTGGATGTACGCCTTGACGGCGTGTTGCACTTCAGCCCTTTTAGTTTCGTCGGGTACCAGTTCGTAGATGGGGATAAGGTGATCTTCCTGCAACCAAGCAAGCGACAGACTTGTTTTGTCTTCACATGACTGATTCCACCAGTTGGCAATGGCAGCGGAAGACTCTTCAGCCGGCATGGGAAAACGAGCCAGTGTTGCCGAAAGCTGTTGTGTTACCCCACCATGAAATTGGCAGGAGATGGCACCGCCCTTGGTGGCCTTGCGGTCTGTGATGCCCCAGAATATGGGGTGATATACTTCGTTCATGCGGCGGAACATGCTTGCCGTGAAACGGTCAGCATTACGGGTGTTGGCTTTCAGTCCAGAGCGGTAGAGCGATAGGATGTTCACTCCCATTTCAGCTATCGGATAGATGCAGATAATCTACTTATTTATTATTTGCCAAGCCCAAATCCTTCAATCTAACGAAATAGAAGGGCATTTTAGGCGTTCCCCAAACTATTGACGGAGTATTCTTTAGGTCAAACACTTTATATCTGATACTCTCGTCAGTGCTTTCTTCTTTACGAATTCGCAGCATATAATAGAAAGGGTTCTCAGGGTTGGGGTAACCTGCAGCTTTCAGTTTATCCTTTGTCCACACGTCGTGTCTCGACTTTACAATTTTGCGAATCTGGCCTGTTGTAGTCTCCCCCTTGATATGTAGCAATAAATATCTGGCCTGCATGACAGGCGAGTCGGCCATCTTCTCCAAAGGAATATTATACCAGCAGTTTTCCAGAGCCCACTGGCGCTTCTCTTCACTACCTGTGACGGCTATCATCACCAAGTCGTCCACCACTCTTGTCTTTTCCTCTTCTGACACGTATGCCAATGTGCGCTGTGGCCTGGCTTTCGACACATGATTATCCGTTGTGGCATACTCCATGAGTATTTTCTGCAGATGGGCTTTTAGTAACGCACCCTCTTTCTCCTTATTTGTATTGGGTAACAAAGGGAATGCACCGATGTTCACCTGTTTTATGCTCGCGCTAAAGTATCGTTGTCTGATGTGCTCATCATCACCACGGCCTGGGAATAAGATATATCCGCCGATGATTTCCTTCGAGCGATACGGCTCATGCTCCTTACTATAGTATATGGCATCCCGATAGCGGTGCATCTGGTTGATGGCATCGGTTGGAGGATAATCGCCACCAACCAGTTCTTCTGCCTCCTTAATGTCTTGATCCTCGAAATCCCTGTCCAGTTTTTTGTCATTGATGACACGATATTTGGCATCATACAGATAGGTCAGCACTGTCTCACCCGACTCCTTGCTGATATTTAGCACAATGTCAGGACGCTGTTCTGTTGTAGCAGTATGTATACCCATACTATATTCATCATTAGCACTGCTGCGATTGAACGTATGCTGATAATGCAGGGTGACGATATCTCCTGCATGTGCCTTCAGTTGCGCCTTTCTCACCTCGTCATCTTCATCATTGATTTCAGGATAGCGGAACTTCACCACATGTTCCAGCGTAGAGTCAGTAAAAGGGTTGAGCAATGTGCCCTTTGGCTCTGTCACCAGCAGCTCATAGTCGGGTGCATTCCTATTGATGCCCATCACCTCGGCCACCAGCATCTTCATCTTAATGAAACACCATAGTTCATAAATCTCCCATATCTGCAGTGTCCCGATGTTGGCAGCCCCATGATAGAGGTCTATGCCGCGTTTCAGTTTCAGCCAGTCCTTATATATCTGCTGATAGCCTGTACGATTTTGCAGCACCAGGCTCTCCTGCTTCAGTCCTTCAAACCTGCCTATAGTCTTGAAGAAAGGATGCTTCAGCATGCGCCGTAGTGTGTCCTGATAGCCTATCCATTGCTGGCGATGACGCTCTGACAGTTCCTCTTGTGTCTTGCTAAGCATTGTTTCTATGATGATATTCAGCCTTCGCCCGATGCTTTGCAGTGTGTGCTTCACAAAGCGATTCTCCATCGTGTCCTGTGTAGAGCGTCCCTCTTCATAGCCAAAGTAATACTCCTCCAGCGTCCCTTCTTCCTTCTTCTCCCCATAGCGTTCCTCCATCTCTGGTGTCCAGTGCTTGATTTGCTCTGCTTTCTTGGAGGTGCGATATTTTACTATCTGTGAATGAGGATTAGTAATGACCCGTTTCACGTTCTTCACATAATCATCCACAATGCTCTGAAATGCCTGCATCCATGTGGCATCATTGTTCAGATTGCCTCTGCTGAACTGCTGGATAGTGATACTCAGATAGCGATAGATGACGTCCTGATATTCATCGTTCACTTCTTTCAACAGCGTTTTGTAGTCGTTCTTGGTGTCCAACTTAGGCGATACAACATCAAATGCTACAAACGTCTCATGCAGTTTGCCGTTTTTCTTGTAGCTGAACTCCAGACGAAATACCCCTGGTTCATTCAGAAAATCCAGTTCGCCAGTGAGCGACTTCTCCTGTTCGTCCTTTTCTGTGTCATAAAAGAAACTCTCCTCTACGTCTTTTCTTACATGACGAATTTCTGGCTTCGAGTCCTTGTCTACACCATGAAAAGCAATTCTTATCTGATACTTGCAGGTTTCGAAAAATACAGGCCATAGTTCTTTCCAGCTCTTCGCCGTTGGTTGCAGTACAGGCAACTTTGTCTCAGGGTTATACAGCGTCAGTTCGCACTCATCCTGACATGTATAGTCGCAATATGCTGTTGGGACGGCAACGGCAGGATTCGACCTTCGGGTATAGTCTATCCTTCCCTTGAACTTCTCCCAAGCATAGCTGATGTCCTGCGTGCGCACGATGACATCATAGTCCTCGCTGCACTTCATTCTGAGTACTTCCGTCTGCATCCTATTTTCTAATTTATGGCCAGAAACGAGTGAACTCCTGATTATCTAGTCGCTCTATCATCTCTTGTATTTTCTCTCGTGCTGTCTGTTGATGCTCTTCACCCTCAACGGCCTCTATCTGTGGAGCCAGTTCTTTGAGCCATTCCAACCGATTGTTGAATGTGATGTCATTCTTTCGCTTGAACTCTTGGGAGAGCTTAAACATGTCGGTATCGCCTTCTATTCTTGGCAGTATCTTCATCAGTAGGATATAATCTAAAGCCTTATTGATGATGGTTTCAATATCCTCACCCGCCTGATCATCCAGCATCACGCCAATCATAATCGTCAGTTCGTTCAGCACGCGATAGCTCACTTCAAACGGAGTGCCCTTCAGTGCCTTATTGATATTCTCCAGTCTTGCTGGCACCTTTTCTATAATGTCTTTTGCATAGTCGGAGTGAGCCTCCAGCACCTCGTCAGCCGTCACATAACGCTGACGGAATGCTTGTTGCCATTTCTCTTGTTCCTCTTCGCTGGAGTATTCCAGGTCCTTACTG
Organism: uncultured Prevotella sp.; assembly: GCA_946628315.1. Classification (GTDB taxonomy): domain Bacteria; phylum Bacteroidota; class Bacteroidia; order Bacteroidales; family Bacteroidaceae; genus Prevotella. Next base: position 13,892 of record CAMOWH010000027.1, on the reverse strand, counting down.
CCACCAAACATATCACTCAACTTCCCACCATTCATTTCTATTGTCATCGCTCGGTCTATCACCTTGCGTGAGAATTGATGAGTCGTATCATCCATGTTCACTGTGCCAATGATGATTACGTTGTCTGGAAGGGTCAATCCTTCAGTTTGCAGCGTCCTTTCATATTGGTATTTTGCTATTTGTGCCTTTTCCCCTTCACTCATAGTAGAAGTATCAAAGAAATACTCATACCAATCCTTATCCGACATATCGGCTTTTTGATGCAGAGCACCATCACTATCTTTCCATGCCATCTCCTTAAAGTATTGGCTCTCAACTATTGAACCCGTCTTTATCACTTTCATGTCAACCTCATCCGAATCCGTTTTCTTTGGATGTTTCCTCGTCTCGATGATGCTGAGTATTTCTGCGAAATAATGTTCGACTGGAGCAAGATTCATCTCGTCCATACAGACGAAGAACGGCACTTCAGGATTCAGCTTTGCTTTCACCAAGAACTTCACAAACTTCTTGAACTGATAGCTCTTGCTCAGGTTGCTGTAGTATCCTAACAACTCCGTTGAGTCGTGCCAGTTGGGCTTCACCTCTATCATGCAATAGTTCCCAGGTGTAGTCCCGTCCTTATCCTGCAGATACTTCGGACAGGACTTAAAAGCCAATTCTCGAACGATGCGGCTCTTACCTGTGCCAGAGATGCCAGCAAGCAGGAGGAAGGGCTTTGTGCGGATAGCGGTGAGGTAGGGGCGGTATGTACTGCTGATAGTTGTAAAAGCAGGTATTTCTGGTAATGTAAAAACCGTTTCGTTTTTCTTTAATGAAAGCCTATTGTATATTTCTTCCATTGAAGTCGTCGAAGGTAGAAAAAAAAGGTCATAATGGTTGCCTCCTCGTGGTCTTAGTGCGAAATAATCATTCCCGTTATCTGCCTGAGTTAGGTTTAACTTTTGAAGGAAAAAATCCTTGAGGTTATAGGAGCCATCATTATTTTGATATATTTTATAGTCTCCTCTTGCAGGACTCAATGAAAGTCCAGATTTTATTATTGCGCTTTCTTTTCCATTAGAATCAATATAATGACATATAATTTCTTCCTCTTTTTTTGTAAAATGAAAGAAACTCTCAACAACAGCGGAATTAAATTCAACTTGTTTTCCTGCTGATGGGTTCAAATCATTTGCTCTGAACTTGAATACACGAATCATAATACATTATCTATGTTATCCCACTGCTCCGCGAGTGCTTCCGCAAATCCTGGGAATGTTTTACTTCTAAGTTTTCTTCTCTCTTCTGTTGATATCTTTGTATTAAAAGAGTCTGAATACCATTTTGGCAAAGAACGGCCACTAGACAACACCACTCTAGGGCCTTCTTCTACCATATTAGTGGGCTTTAATAATGGTAGATTGTGCAGCCAAAGGCATGTTTTCTTTGATGCATGGTCTCCAAACCAAAACGGCTGAACGATTTGGTCGGGTTTTCGATATTCTGTATTCATACATCCCACTGGATTTTCTATTGCCCAATGCTTGATATCGGTCTTTGTGAATTCCATAAAGAATTCAATAGCTTCCTGCTTCAATTTTCTCCTGCCAAGATGATGTGGATGCTCCCGTCTTTGTTCTATGGGTAAATTTGCATCGTCAGGATGGTAAAGCCATCTTGCCCCACTAACAGATAGATATGTGCAAGGAGGGTGGGCTATCATCAAATCCCAATTTTCACCTTCAGGTAGGTAATACTCCGTTCCACTTTCTAACGTTCCTCCATGACGTGGAATGACCTGCAACACGTCCTGTTTGAAATGCCATTCAGGATGTCCTCCGCTACATTCCAAAATATCACAGCTATAAGCGTTATGTCCTCTCGCTCGAAAAGCTTTACAAACAGCTTGACTTTCTTCGCATGCTACCAATACGTTCATTTTACTTTGTCTAAAGATTTATATAGACCTGTTGCTATTGCTTTTGCAAAATTCACAGGTACAGCATTTCCTATCATTTTGTAGTTGTATGGGGTGCTCCCAAGAAATTGATAATCAAGAGGGAAGGTCATCAAACAAGCTGCTTCGCGAATGGTGATGCTACGCTGCTGTTTTGAATCAGGATGAATAAACATATATCCGTCTTTGCTTAAATGTGCAACGACAGTATGAGACGGTTTATCCCATTCAAGACTTTTGTACTTTTGATAAAGTGTCTTATGACCCGTCTTATCAAAGTAGTAATCAATCATGGCCTGATGGCTGATATGATTCATGTTATTTTCTACCCATTCTTTAAAAATCATTCTTTCCCGAAGTCCATGATTTCTAGCCTCGTGTTGAGTTATCGTTGGATTAGGATTTTTCTGGTGTGACCTTTTTAAACGCCCCTCTTTTACAGGTTTGTCCAAAGGATATAAAGGAGGAAGCTGAGCTAATGCATCCCTCACCGTCAGTTTCACTTTTGGATTCTTTTCCTTATCGATTGCAGCATACAGGACATCTAAGTTTAGCTCTGAATCATTCCGTAATCCTAGAATTATTACTCTTGGTCGGTGTTGTGGTACCTCAAAATTTGCTGCATCATACAATGCTGTTGGCATTTCGTCAGGGGTTCGTATCTGATATCCTATTCGAGTGAATGCATCATATATTCTTTTACGCACAGGCACACCACCAGGTTTTGCACTTAGTAGACCACCGACATTCTCAAAGACAAACAAATCTGGTTGGAACGCATCAACCACCTTGCAAAAACTCTCAAACAGGTAGTTACGGTAATCGTTTTGCATAGAGTCTTTGTCTGTTGCTCTACCATGTATCGAATAAGCTTGGCACGGAGGCCCGCCAATTATCAAGTCCACATGCTGTTTTCCGACAATCCCTTTTAGTCCAACTGATTTGACATCGTCTGCATTATAGGAACCATATTGCTGATTCGATTCATCAGACCAAATACCATTTATGAGTTCGTCTGTTTTTTGGATGTCAAAAAGGATAACTTTCCTTTTTGCTTCCGTTGTGGATTCTCCCCACTTCTCTACTAAGCGATAACGCAAAGTATCCACCATAGGTTTTTCCCATTCAACATGGGCAAGGGCTTTGAAACGTCCCGTCTGAAGGAATCCTTCGGACAAACCCCCGCATCCGGCAAAAAGGTCAATAAAAGTATACTTCTTCTTTGACATGAAAAAGCCCTCTCTTCGTTTCGGAAAGAGGGCGTGGAAGAGATGGTGTTCAAGCAAGGCTTAGCACGGCCTGTATCAGACAACAACCCTACTGTCCACGCCCATGATGAGCGTAAACATCCGATGCCTGTCAGACTGGTACGTTCGTGAAGTGCTAATTCTGCTTGATCAGTCAACCAAGGATGTCAAAGTCGCTTATATTTCCTTATCTTGTTATTACTCTTTTTGTAGTTTTAGAGTTGCTCGCATACACCCTGTGCGAACGGGTTCAACTTCTTTGTCAGACTACAAAAAGAAAAACGTGGGTGTTTACATCTGCCTGTTCGCTGTTCGAGGCCTTCCACAGCCATTGCAAGTAAACAGACAGAGAAACACCCACGTGGAAGTATACTATACACCGTAAAGTGTGCATTGAAGGTAAATCGTACCTTCGCAGCACACTACGGAGAGTATATACTACACCCCGTGGCAGTCACTCTTGCATTGTTTTGACTTGCTATTTCGATTGTGGAAGTTTCGAACAGCCAAAAACAGCGCTTCAGTAACGCCTTCTAATATGTAGTGCTCCGCCTCGCCAGCGTCTCTTCTCGCAGGGTCGCTACAAGTGGGCAGATGCGAGTGCAAAATTACGAAGAAAAAGGGAAAAGGCAAAATATTCTCCGAAAAATCTGCAAATATCGGAATAAGTTCGTATCTTTGCAGGGTCAGAACATGAGTTTTGGCTATCCGGGTAGAATCCCGCGTGGGGTAAGGCTTTATCGATACTGCCCAATTTTAAAAACTGTCATTAGGCAGCTTTTTTTCATATTCTTTTCTGAATTCTCAGGACGGGGGCATCTGGCGGAAATGCATATTTATACAGTTTTGCGCGGAGGCCGCTTTTTTTTCTGAGCGGGCCTCTCGTGAAAAAATCCAGCGTCGGATTTTTTCATGAGCGGCCCGCATTTTGGAAAGCGGGGGCCGCGGGGCGGGAAATGCATATTTATGCAGTTTTCGGGTGCATAAATATGCAGTTCCGGTTGTTTGGCAGGGGGGGCGGTGGACCGACGCTGACGCGTCGGGCACTGCGGCCGCGGGAGTGGTACAGGATAAAACATAACAAGTGTTAACGGCGGTGCAAGTAGTGCAAGATAAATCTCAACAAAGGTTAACGAAAATGCGAGTGGTGCAAGATAAATCTCAACAAAGGTTAACGAAAATGTGAGTAGTGCAACATAAAACGGCGTTAAAAAAAGCGTGTCCGCCACCGGGTGTTACGGCCGGTGGCGGACATGGCTTGTTGTGGCGCGCGAGAAGGACTATCTTCTCACGACATCCTTTCCGCTATTTCTTTATGCTGACGATGTTGAGCGAATAGGGGGGCACGTCGAGCATGACGCGGTCGGCCTCTGGCGAGAGCAGCTGCTCCACGGGGTGTATGCGCGTGGCTTCCTGCAGGGTGTTCTCGTCGGTGCCTGCGTTGGCGGCGAGCCTGACTACGCTGGCGCTGGCGGGCTTGAAGTTCGCCAGGTTGAGGCAGGCCGTGGTGGCCTTGTCGCTGCTGTTGACGACCTTCACCGTGATCTCGCCCTTGGCGTCGTCGATGGTGGCGCTGCTGAAGATGCCCTTCGTCTGGTCGTGCCTGAGCACGGTGTCGAAGAGGAGCTCCTGGTCGAGCCATGCCTTCACTGAGTCGCCGCTGACCTGCAGCGTGACGTCGTACCAGCGTCCGGTCTCCACGTGTCCGCGCTTTGTGGCGGTCTGCATCTTGCCGTCGCTGCTCACCTGCTCTATGGCGTGCTGGGTGTTGCCCCATCCGCCGAGGTTCAGCCAGCAGTAGTTGTGCTCGTCGACGTAGTTGAAGACTATCATGAAGCCCTCGTCGCCCTTGTCCTTACGCGCGCGATACTTTAATGTATAGTGGTCGCTTGTGACGTTCTTTCGTGTCAGGGCCACGCACTGCTGGCTGAGGCTTGACTGCGACACTGTTCCGTCGGCATTGTCGGCCCATGAGCCGCTGATGCTCTGGTAGCCCTCGTCCTTCATCTCGAAGGTGGCCTTGGTGGCCCATGTGGCGAATCCTGCCCGGCTGGTAGCTGGTGTGAGCTGGGGCTGCTGCAGGTCCTTGTAGGGGTTGACCTGCTTCACGCGCAGCACCTGTGTGCCCAGGTGCTGGGGCATGAGCTGCTGCACGTAGTAGCTGGGTGTGCCCATGGCGCGGCTGCTGTTGAAGCGTATCATGTCAGGGCGCCAGCGTGCGTCGTTCTCGTTGACGAAGATGGGTGCGTAGCTGGCCAGTTGCACCACGTCGCTGTTGTTCTCCATGCCCATCATGTAAACGGCCTCGCCCAGTGCTGCATTCATGTTGCCCAGGTCGCCGAAGCCGTTGGTCACGGCATACTCGCCCACGTAGATCTTCGGCCCGCGTCGGTCGTAGCTGTCGTACTTGTGGAATGCCTCGGCAAACCAGGCCGGCGTGCGGTAGTAGTGCTCGTCGAGCAGGTCCACGGGCAGCTGCGATCCCCACTTCGGGTTGTCGTCGCCCCATGCCACGACGTTGCCTATGATCTGCATGTCGGGGTAGCGGGCCTTAATGGCTCGGTAGAACTGTTCGTAGCGCTCGTAGTAGTGGTCGCTCTGCTGTCGTGGGTCGGGCTGGTTGTTCTCGTTGCCCACCTCCAGGTACTGCAGGTTGAAGGGCTCTGGGTGTCCGTTCTTGGCTCGCAGTGCGCCGTAGTGGGTGGTGGCGGCGTCGCCGTTGGCATACTCTATGGCGTTGAGGCACTCGTCAATCCAGGGCTGTATGCTGTCGTAGGGGGTCATGCCTCCGTGCCACAGGCCCACGTTGACCACGTAGAGCGGCTTGGCTCCGAGGTCCTCGGCCAGCTGCAGGTATTCGTGGTAGCCCAGTCCGTCGGTGGTGCGGTAGCCCCAGTTCACGTTCCAGTGGCCTTCGCGCTCCTCAATGGGGCCTATGGTGCGCTCCCACCGGAAGGCGTTGTCGGGGCTCTCCTGTCCCTCCACGAAGCATCCTCCAGGGAAGCGCATGAACTTCGGGTGCATCTGCCAGAGCATGTTCGCCAGGTCGGGGCGCATGCCGTTGGGGCGGTTGCGGAAGGTGGGAGGGAAGAGGCTCACCATGTCTATCTGTACCTGTCCCACGCCGTCAAAGACGAGGGCGAAGCGGGCGTGGGGGTCGTTGGCGGTGCTCAGCAGGGTGGCTTCGTAGCGGCGCCAGCCCTTTGCGGCGGTAGAGGTTTTGGGGTCGGCGGGGAAACCGCCGACAGCGGAACTGGCATTCTTGCCGGCGGGGAAACCGCCGACAGCGGAACTGGCATTCTTGCCGGCGGGGAAACCGCCGACAGCGGAACTGGCGTAGAGGGCGGAGCCGTCTTGGGAGCAGAGGCGGGCGGTGATGGTGCCCTTGTACTTGGGCGCCTTGGCCCAGAAGGTGAGGCGGTAGGTGCGGCCCTGAACGGCGTTGATGCCCCAGTAGCCGTCGTTGAGCAGGCTGACGGGTGCGTCGGCGGTGGCCTTCACGTCGAGCAGCAGGGCGTTGTGCTGCACGTCGTTGAGCAGCGGCGTTTTCTTCGTGGGCTGTATGAGACGGGCGTTGAGCTGCGATGGAGCCTGTGCCTGGGTGCTCCAGGCCTGCATGTCGGCGGGTGCGCCGTAGCGTGGTCCGTCCTCGAAGGAGCGGTTGCGTATGAGCTCGGCATAGAGCCCGCCGTCAGCAGCATGGTTGATGTCTTCGTAGAAGATGCCGTAGAGCATGGGGCTGACCTGCGGTCCGCGCTGCCGTGCGTCGATGTCAATCTGCACCTGTGCCTGCGCCGCCAGGGCGCTGAGGGACAGGAGCAGGGAGGGAAGGAGTTTTTTCATGTGTGTTTAGTTGTTAGAAGGCCCTAAAAGCCCCCCAAGCCCCCCCTACGGCCCCCGAGGGGGCTTCTATAGTTTTTGTGCAGTAAGGTGGGAATGGGTCTATAGTAGCCCCCTCGGGGGCCGAAGGGGGGGGCTTTTGGGGCCTGATTTACATTACGGTTATTAAATAGTAGTTCTTCTTGCCGCGCTGCACCAGGAGGTACTTGCCGTCAATGAGGTCGTCGGCAGTGATGGCACGGTCGTCGCTGAGCTTCTCCTTGTTCAGGCTGAGTGCGCCGCTCTTGAGGAACTCGCGAATCTCGCGCTTGCTGCTGAAGACGTTTGCCGTTGTGGTGAAGAGCTCGCTGGCCGGCTGTCCCAGCTGGTCGCGCTGCACGGTGAACTGTGGCACCCCGTCGAAGACGTCGAGGAAGGTCTGCTCGTCGAGCTTGACGAGTGCTTCCTTTGTGGCTTTTCCGAAGAGGATGTTCGATGCCTCGATGGCAGCGTCGAGTGCCTCGCGCGAGTGCACCATGACGGTGACCTCCTCTGCCAGCCGCTTCTGCAGCACGCGGCGCCCTGGGTCGGCCTTGTGCTCGTCGATGAGGGCGTCGATGACGTCCTTCTCCAGCGATGTGAAGATCTTGATGTAGCGCTCGGCGTCGTCGTCGCTGACGTTCAGCCAGAACTGGTAGAACTTATAAGGCGTGGTGCGCTTTGGGTCGAGCCAGATGTTTCCGCTCTCGGTCTTTCCGAACTTCTTTCCGTCGCTCTTGGTGATGAGCGGGCAGGTGAGTGCGAAGGTCTCCACTTCGTTGCCCAGCGTGCGCCGTATGAGCTCGGTGCCGGTGGTCATGTTGCCCCACTGGTCGTTGCCGCCCAGCTGCAGCTTCACGCCGTAGTGCTGGTAGAGGTAGAGGAAGTCGTATCCCTGCAGCAGCTGGTAGGTGAACTCGGTGAAGGAGAGTCCGTCGCGTGCGGTACCGTTCAGTCGCTGCTGCACGCTCTCCTTGGCCATCATGTAGTTCACTGTGATGTGCTTGCCCACCTCGCGTGCGAAGTCGAGGAAGGTGAAGTCCTTCATCCAGTCGTAGTTGTTCACCATCAGTGCGTAGGCCCCCCCTTCGGCCCCCGAGGGGGCTACGTCAGACTTGCTATTCTGGGAGGGGTCTGAAGTGTCCCCCTCGGGGGACGAAAGGGGGGCCGGTCCGAAGTCGAGGAACTTGGCCACCTGTGCCTTGATGCACTCCTGGTTGTGTCTCAGTGTTTCGTCGTTGAGCAGGTTTCGCTCCTGGCTCTTGCCCGAGGGGTCGCCGATCATGCCTGTTGCGCCTCCCACGAGTATGATGGGACGGTGTCCGCAGCGCTGCAGGTGTCGCAGCATCATGATGCCACAGAGGTGGCCAATGTGCAGTGAGTCGGCGGTGGGGTCGGTGCCCAGGTATGCGGTGACCATCTCCTTCTGGAGCAGTTCCTCCGTTCCGGGCATCATCTGCGCCAGCATTCCGCGCCAGCGCAGTTCTTCAACAAAGTTTTTTCTCATCGTTTTATTTTACAATATACTTACGTCCGTTCTTGATGTACAGTCCACGCTGCGGCAGCGTCTGCAGCCGACGGCCCTGCAGGTCGTACAGGCTTGACGTCTGAGGCTTGAGGTCTGAGCTTTGTGCGTCGCTGATGCCTGTGTACTCCTGCTGGCGCTGCTTCGAGAGCTCGCCCTCGTTGGCTATGTAGATGTCGTAGAACTGTGCCTTTGAGTTATTGGCAGCGAGGTATGCGCGCACGTAAACCTCGTCGGTGCCCTCGTAGCTGCGTGTGATGTTGTGTATGAGTCGGCGGCCGTTGATGATCTGTATGGTGTCGCCGAGCACCTGCCACTGGCTGTCGACCTGATTGCCGTCGGTGGCCACCTGCAGCACGATGTCGAGTCGGCTCTCTTCTCCGGCGCCGTTGCCTATGTTAGCCACGATGTCGAAGGGTCCCTTGAACTTCTGCGTGGTGAAGATGTAGGCGTTGTAGGGGAAGCTGGCGTCGCTGGGCGTGGTGTTCTTGTCGGCCAGGGTGATGAAGTTGTTGGTGATGGGGAAGTCGGCGTTCACGTCCTCCACGGTTGCGGGGTTGCGGTAGTTGCTGTCGCCGATGTCCTGCTTGAAGTCGCCGCTCTCCCACATGCTGAGCTGTCCGCGCGAGCGCACGGCCCATCCGTTCTCGAAGTCCACCTCTTCCTCGTCGTTGAGGATGCTGTAGTGCTTCACGATGTTCTCTGCGCCGGTCTCGGGGTCGACAACGGTCTCCTCGGTGACGCCCTCCTCGGTGTTGTAGTAGGGGTATGCGGCCTTGTCCTTACCCCATGAGAAGAAGTAGCTCACGGTCGACTTGTTCTGGTCGCCCTTGGCGAAGTAGACGTCCTTGTTGGCGTCCATGTGTGCCAGCAGGTCGATGCGCACCTTGGCGTCGTCCACGGCAACGGTCTGCTCGGCCAGCTCTGAGTCGACGTATCCGTCGGCCTGTGCGAAGGCGTAGACCTTACGTCCCAGCTGGGTGACGCTGATGGGCTCGGTGTACTTGGCCGATGCATTGGTGGTGTTGGCTCCGCTGTAGTTGTAGTAGATGGTGGCTCCGTCGAGCGGGCAGCTGATGGTGACGGTGCTGCTGCCGCTCTGCTTGCTCACGGCGATGGCGGGTGCGGGCACCTGGCTCTTCAGGTCGATGGCCTGCTCGGCCACGTCGCTCATCAGGTATCCGTCGGCCAGTGCCACGGCCTTCACCGTTACGCCCTCGGTGGTGACGGTGATGGGCTCGGTGTAGAGCGTCGAAGCCAGGGTGGGCGTGGTGCCGTCGAGGGTGTAGAAGACCTGTGCTCCGCTGAGCGAGCTGCTCAGGCTGACGATGGTCTGGCGGTCCTTATAGGTGAGCTTGATGGCGGGCTTGGCGGCCTGGCTCACCTTGGCCTTGGTGGCAGCCACCACGACGACGGCGTTCTCCAGGATGGTGGGGTCAACGATGTTGGCTATCTCGTCCTGCGTGAAGGCTGGCAGGTAGAGGTATGCGTTGCGGTTGGCGTTGTGCATGTGTATGGCCACGTCGTCGGTGCCGATGACGGTTCCCAGCACGTCGTCGCCAGCGAAGAGCCCGCCGAGGCTGACGGCCTGGTAGGTGTCGCCGTTGGTGATGGCGATGGCGGCCGAGCCAGTCTCGTCGTTGACCAGCACTTCAAGGTTGCGGAACAGGGCGTGGTTCGGGTTCTTCAGCTCTATGCCCTGCGTCTCGGCAGTGACGAGCGAGCCGTAGCCCCATGCTGCGTAGACTGCGGGGTTGAGGCTTAGTGTGGGCACGAAGGGCTGCAGCTCCTTCAGTCGTGCCAGTGCTGCTGCGTCGCTGACGGTGGAGCTGATGACGATGGCGTCGTAGGCGGTGATGGCGTCGAAGTCGAGCGTGGCGGTAGCCTCCACGGGCGTGGCGTCATACTGGTCGCTGCCCTGCAGGAAGGCCCATGCCAGGTCGCTGTCCACGTCGCCTCCGTAGAGGTAGGCCACCTTGGCCTTCTCCGAGTTGTCGCCCACCTCCAGGTCGTAGATGTGGCAACCGCTGGTGTTGTACACAATGACGTCGACGGTCTCGCCGTCGTCGTTCAGCGTGCCGGCAGCGGGCAGCTCCCAGTCCTGCCAGGTGTAGGTGTCCTGTGTGGTGGGCTTGAAGCTCTCGCCAATCTTGTTGTCAGCGGCGATGCTGCCCACATACAGCTCCACGCCACGGGCTTCGCTGGGCTTGTGGCTCTCTACGACCATGGTGATTTTCTGTCCCACGCGCACGTTGGGTATGGTGAAGCACACCATGTTCTTACCGCCTCCTCCGAGCCAGAGGTACTGCCCTCCGGCATATTCGCCGAGTGTGGTCGATGGATAGTCGATGGCGATGGCCAGCGAGCGGTTGTTGCCGTAGCTGTCGCCGAAGTTGAGGCCCTGCAACTCCTGTATGGTGAAGCCGTTGGCCTTCAGCTCGCCTCCGTTGCCGGTGTACCAGTAGCATTTGCCGGCAGTGGCATCGGGGGCTACCTTGCCCTCGCCAGCGTCGGCTTTCTTCTCGATGTCACTCCAACCTTCGGTTGAGCTGGCTGCTGCGTCGGCACGCAGGTTCTCGATGGTTGAGCTGCTCCAGTGGGTGAAGTTCCAGTGGCGGTAGTTCTGTGCAGTGGCCGTGACGCTGAACACGGCGGCTGCGATAAGCGTAAAGATTTTCTTCATAATTAATAATAGTTAATGTGTTATTAGATACTTACATAAAGCTCTTCAGCTCATATAGCGCATTGAGTGCGCGCCCCGTCTCGTTGTCGAAGAGCGATGCGTTGTACCAGCCGTTGCTCAGGCTGCCGGTGCATCCGCGGGCGTTGGCCTCGGCATACCACCAGCTGAGTCCCGTCACCTGCGGGAAGCGCTTCAGCAGGCTGATGAGGTCGGCGGTATATTGCCGCTGTCCGGCGTTGCTGTAGGGGTATGTGGCGCTGTAGTCGACGGTGGTGCCGGGCACCTCCCACTTCCATGGGTAGCCGGTCTCCACTATCTGTATGGTCTTGCCGTAGTCCTTTGCCACGAGCTGCGTGAGGGCCTTCTCCAGCACGTCGAGCTTGCCGTGGAAGTAGGGGTAGTATGAGAGCCCGATGACGTCGTAGTCGATGTTCGCCTTGCGCAGCCGGTCATAGTAGTCGGTGAGCACGTCGGGCTTGGGTGTCCGCTCGCTGTGAATGATGATCTTCGCCTGTGGGCACACCTCGCGGCAGGCTCGCGTGGCCTGTCCGAGGAGGAGGAAGAAGCGGTCCCAGTGTGCCTGTGGGCTGTTGGTGTAGCAGCGGTTGGTCTGCTTCGAGGCCACGGCGGCCTCGGTGCCCCAGAGCATGCCGTAGCTGATTTCGTTGCCCGTCTGTATGAAGTCGGGCGTGGCGCCGGCGGCCGTCAGCTGCTGCAGGCAGTCGCGGGTGTAGTCGTATAGCTGTGTGGCCAGCTGTGCGTCGTCCATCGTGGCCCATGCGGCGGGTGTCCACTGCTTGCCGGGGTCGGCCCAGGTGTCGCTGTAGTGGAAGTCGAGCATGACGTGCAGGCCTGCGTCCTTCACGCGGCGGGCGAGGGCCTTCACGTAGCCGAGGTCCTGGCACACGGCCTTGTCGCCGCTGTGTGAGGGGTCGACGAAGAGCCGTAGGCGGACGGTGTTCCACCCCTGCTCCTTGACGAAGTCGAGCAGGTCGGGAATGCTCTTGCCGCTCTTGTCGAGGTACTGAGCGTGCTGGCCCTCATACTGGGTGAGCATCGACAGGTCGCCGCCCACGAAGCGGGTCACCTCGTCGCCGTCGCCGGGCTTTGGCTCGTCGGGTTTCGGCTCGTCGGTGGGTGTGGAGGGTTCGGGCGTGACGACCGTCGGCTCGTCGGCCGGGTCGTCGTCGCCGCAGGCCGCACAGAGCATCAGCGGCAAGAGGAGCAGAATGGCCGGCACCATCTGTCCTATCCTTTTAAAATCGCCGCAAAACGGCTGTATTCGCTTGTAAATCTGTAACATCTGTGGTACTTGATATCTTTGGGAGTTTAAGGGAGTTAGGGGGGAGTTAAAGGGAGTTAGGGGGGAGTTAAAGGGAGTCAAAGGACGATACCTTTTTCTCCTCGATTCGGCCAAGGAGTGAAGATTATTGGGAAAGAACTATTGTCCTTTCGCTCGAGCTTGCTCGCTTCGCTTGCGAAGAACTCCCTCTAACTCCCTTTAACTCCTTTAACTCCCTACCTTACGAAAGGTACATCACCAGCGGTCGCGGGTCTGAATGTCGTCGGCCCAGCGATGGTCCTTGGGGAAGGGCTGTCCGCCCCATGCCTTCACCTGAGTCCAGGGCTCGGCGGGGCAGGTCCAGAAGTCGTGGTCGGCAGGCAGTCCGAGAGGCATGAGCGAGAGACTGGTCATGTAGAGCGACCCGTTGTTGGTGTACCAGTCGGCCACGTCGGGCTGGTGTCCGCAGAAGCCGATGGTGAGGAATCCGCCCTCGTTGTAGTTTTGCTGCTGGTCGTACATGCGGTGCATGGCTGCGGTGAGTGCGGCGCGCACCTGTCCGTTGGCCAGTTCCTTGGGCAGCGTCTGCTTCCAGGCCATCATGGCCAGCGGCTGCAGGGCGGCCATGCGGTAGGGAATGCTGCGGCCGAAGACGGGGAAGGTGCCCTCGGGCGAGATGAAGCGCTCGAGGATGATGCTGAACTTCTGTGCCCGCTTCAGTGCGCGGTCGTAGTATTTCTTGTACTCCAGGCGGGTGTTCGCCCGTGCGTCAATCATGTTCTGCAGCGTCTCAAGGTACATGGCGTGGAAGACGTAGCTCGAGTAGTAGTCGAAGGCGAAGACGGGTCCGTCGGCATACCATCCGTCGCCCACGTACCACTCCTCCACCTTGCGTATGGTGGTCATCACGCGGTAGTCGTCGTATTCGCGTAGCCCGGCGGCCTTGGCTATGAAGCTCTCGATGGTGCTCGAGAAGAGGAACCAGTTGGTGTAGGGGGGCTCTATGCGCCGCAGCTTCTTGAACTCAGCGATGTAGCGCTGCTTGGTGAGCGTGTCCAGTGGCAGCCACAGGGCGTCGTAGGCGCGTATGAACGACTCGGCTATGTAGGCTGCGTCGACCAGGTTCTGCCCTGCGGCTCCCCAGACCAGGTAGTCGGGGCTTTCAGGGTCAACGCTGTTCTTGTAGCTGGCCAGGGCCCACTGGCGCAGCTGGCGCACCTTGGCAGCCTCGTCGGCAGTCCCTTCCGCGGGGGTGAGGCTGTCAGGATACAGGCTCAGCCACGGTGCTATGCCTGCCATCAGACGGCCGAAGGTCTCCATGTACACCACCTTGCGGTTGCGGTTGTCAAAGGAGGGGC
>CAMOWH010000026.1:0-23226 GCA_946628315.1 uncultured Prevotella sp. | reverse complement strand
ACGCTCCGCTGCTCGATGACGATGGCCTCACTGGTTTCCGTAATGTTGACCTGACGCAGAACCTGTTGGTATACACAGGCACTGTCAGCCCGGCATCTGCAGCTACTGATGCTGTTGTGAGTGGCTATCTGCCTGATGTTGCTTACAGCGAAACAGATGCCACATATCGCACGGTAGCGATTGCCTCAACCAATGGCGTCAAGGGTCATCAGATTGTTTTGGACGGTTCCGCCTATACGGCTACAAAGGATCATCTGTTGGTAGATAAGCAGGACTTCAACTGCCCCATCAGCTACCAGTTCGTTGACGACAAGCGCATGTGGTATCAGCGCATGCCGGACCTCTATGTTGACCTAACCAAGGGCTGGGAGGCTGTCAGTCTGCCGTTCACCGCAGAGCTCGTCACCACACAGCAGAAGGGTGAAATCACCCACTTCTACAGCGGCAGCCGTACCATTGACGGTAACGGCACTAAGATAGGTCACGAATACTGGCTGCGTGAGTATGAAGGCGTAGCATCATCAACAAGCAGTGTTGTCACTGCAGCCTTCAACTATCCTGATGCTGTCTCTGGTAACAAGGAAGTAACCAACACCTTCCTTTGGGATTACTATTACAATGCTTCTACTGGTCACAACCGTAAGGATGCCAATGCGGACACTTATCAGACTTACTATAGTGAAAGCCGCACACTGACTGACTATCCGTTGCTGGCTACTGCCAAACCGTATATCATCGGATTCCCAGGCAAGACCTACTATGAGTTTGACCTCAGCGGTGAGTGGACGGCCAAGAATACTGCAACACCAGCACCTGAACAGCTCAGCAAGCAGGCTATCAGCTTCGTCTCTGAGCCTGGAATAACTATCGCTGTCAGTGACAATGAGTTGAATGCAGTTTCTGCAAACAGCTACAACTTTATGCCTAACTACATGAGCAAGAAGGTGGATGGCTACCTGATGAACGCTACGGGCAGCAGCTTCGACAAGACGCCAGATGGTGGATTGGCTACCGTGCCGTTCCGTCCTTACTTCGTGGCAGCTCCTGCCCAGAATGGCGCCCCACGTCGCGCTGCGGCAGAGTCTATTGTCTTCGACCGAACCGACTCCTCATTCGCCATTGGTGACGACCCATCCGATGAGTTGGCTGGCGAACTGACCTTCTCAACGAAGCCTCGCAAGCTGATTACTACCTCGTCGTTGCGTCAGTCTGCCGATGTCCGTATTTATAATGTTAGCGGCGTCGCCATCAGCACGTTCACCATCCAGCCCGGTGAGACTATCGAGACCGACATCACCGTCTCTGGTGTCTACATCATCCGTGCCGCTAATGGCAGATACATGAAGAAACTGGCACTGAAGTAAAAATAGAACAAGAGAGTAAAGAATAGATATGACACACACTATGAATACGACATACAGAAGTAAGCAGCAAGTAACAAGGATGATGGCAAGGTGTACCCAAGGTGTAGCCAAGGTGTACCCAAGGTGTAGCCAAGCTCTAGGCAAGCTCATGAGTATGCTTAGAGTATGGCTAGAAGCAGCCTGGAGTATGGCTAGAGTATGGCTAGAGTATGCCTACAGTATGCCTACAGTATGCCTCGAAACAAAAAATTTATTCCCATACTGGGAACAAAATATTCCCACCTTGGGAACAAAACATTCCCAGGCTGGGAATAAAACAGGCTTCCGGCTCCTCGTTTCCCTACTCCTCATGCTGGTATTGGGAAGCACCAGTGTGTGGGGACAAACGGACTATTCGGGTGTGTATTATATTCGTAGTGAAAGTACCAATAAAAACACCGACGGTGATTATTATCTTTGCCCTACGAAGAACTGGTATCTTTATAAGGCCACGAATAGTTATGAAGACGACACCGATGACAACGACGACAATGGACAACCATTCCTCACCACATACCAATGTAAAGATGGTGTTTATGATGCCAGTAAGGCTGTGTGGGATGTCGTAAAGCACCCTACAGAGACAGATTGTTATTACATCATACAAAGAAAAACTGGCAGATACATGGTGTCCAACGGCAAAATTGGCTCCGATGCCAACCGTATGCGTGTACACCTGGAAGCTGTTGCTGATGCCACCGCACTTGCTAATCTTGGTGATTTAGCCCTTTTTGAGATTACATCACATAGTGGTCATATTGACATCGTACCTCATTCTACAGATGGTAGAAATGGTGATACTTATAAATACTTGGTTGTGAACTTCAAGAATTTTAATGAACTCAAGGGAAGTGAAGGCAAGCAAGGCGGTCCTAATGGTACCTATGGAACTAACACAGCAGGAATTATTGGCCTTTACAATCAGGAGGAGAATCACAAATGGTTTCTTGAAAGCGCTAAATGTACTACGCCTGTCATTACGTTTTCTAATACTACATCTACTATAACCATTACTGCCGGTGATGGGGAGTCCATCTATTATACCACAGATGGAAGCAATCCTGATGCCAATTCCAATGGATATAGCGAGCCTTTTGAGCTCACAGAGGAAAAGGTTATCAAGGCGATATCAAAGAAAAACTATCTGATAGACTCAGAAATAGCGACGCTTATAGTAGAGAAGTTAGCTACGCCAACTATTTCATTCAATGAGGAGACCAGAGAAGTTACTATTACACCGGCGGAGGGTGCTGAGATTTACTACACCACCAACGACACTGACCCTACCATAGAAGAGACGACAGCACATGCTGCATCACCTGTTGTCATTGCTCATGCCCTGCCTTCTACAAAGATTCATGCACAAGCAGTAAAAAGCGGAAGCATCAATTCTGATGTAGCCACAAAGACAGATATTCCCGCCAAGGTTCTTACGAATCCAACCATTATCCTTGCAGAGGATGAGTTCGTTTACGACGGTTCTGCCAAGGAACCTGCCATTACGGTAAAGGATGGCGATGTTGTTGTCAGCGCTGATGAATATGAGGTAACTTATAGCAGTAACACTAACGCAGGAACTGCTTCTGTCACCGTGTCAGATAAAGCAGATGGCGACTATGAAGTAAATGGTTCAAAGACATTTACTGTCTCTCCCAAGATAATCGGTGACGGCAATACGGCAGCAGAAGGTATCACGGTGGAGATAACAGAAGAAGGCTCGCTAAATGCTGTAAAAGATGGCAGCACAACACTAGTAGAGAATACTGACTATACGCAGGAAACGGTAGAAGAGGGCAGTGACAAGATCATCACGATTACAGGTAAGGGCAACTACACTGGAATTGCCAAAGGTATCTATGCAAGCCCTGCATTCGTCGATCCTGATGGAGGAGGCTCTGGACAGGCTGTAGCCGTGTATCAGGCAAAGCGAGACCTGTCTTGCCCCACGAGCATCAAACCCTATATCATACGTAAAGTCAATCCATCTATCGGTACCGCAGTCATTACGCCATTGGACTATATCCCCGTGGGTGTTCCTGTACTGCTATTGTCAGACGACGAAGTCTCAGGGTTTGTAGCTTCCCCGAAAGACCCCTCTACGCCAGTGGTGACAGCGCAGACCAAAAACAGCAATCTGCTGAAGGTGTCAGCAGAAGGCGAGACGGTAAAAGCCGCCCAGATATATATGTTCTACAAGGGTGAGTTCGTACTCACTAAGGCGGGAACGCTTGATGAAGGAAAATTCTTCCTATACAATCCTAACTATAATGCTCAAGCCCAAACGGCAGGAAGCAATTCCGAGCCTGCACCATCTCGTGGCAGTTTGCAGATTGTATTCGATGACGAGACAACAGGAATTTCAGAATTGAACAATTCAAAGATAGAAGAAAAAGAAACGGATGTATGGTACACTTTAGACGGTAGACGCCTGAGTGTTAAGCCCTCAAAGGCCGGAATCTATATCCATCAGGGACAAAAGGAATATATAAAAAGATAATATGATATGAAACACACGATAAAATTCATCATTGTACTTTTTTCTCTTGTTGTAACTGGTACAACAAGTGTATGGGGAATAACAGAGGACGACATTATTGTTAATGTGTTGCCAAATAGTAGTGCGGGTACAGTCACTGTAGCTGTTTCAGGGATGAACGTTACTATTACAGCCACACCTGCAACAGACTATTTTATCGATGCCAGTCATATTATTGCAGAGAAGATGGTTGACCCATCAGTTTCTCATCATGCTCCTGGTTTATCTTCTTCACTTCCCATTTCTGGTAGCAATCCTTTCACTTTTACTATCCCCGAAGGATATACCGGTGCTTATGTGACGGTGAATTTCTATAAAAAATCGGAGGGCTTTATTCAAATTACATCTCTGTCAGAGATTACGGATATGGATGGTAAGTACCAGTTAACTGCTGATGTTTCTGGCATATCCAGCAGTTTAGGGGAGTTTAAAGGAACCCTCGATGGTGGATTGCATAAAATTATCGGTTCTTCTGCACCGTTGTTTGCATCAACAGATGGTGCTATTATTCGCAATATCATCTTTGAAGATGTGAATATCTCATCAGGTGACGGCGATGGCGATGCTGGTGCCGTTACCTCTAAGGCTAAAGGGGCTACTCGTATTTATAATTGCGGCATTCTGCCTACCTCGGTTGAGCGTGATGATAAGGGTGAAATCACAGGCTTCTACGGAAGCAGCGTAGGTGGTACTGGCAATGTAGGTGGCCTTGTTGGTACCCTAAGTGGAACAGCTCGTGTTATCAGCTGTTTCAGTTATGCAAACATTACGGGTGGAACCAATAAGGGGGGTATTGTTGGTTCTAATGAAGAAACTTCTACTCAAGCCAGTTTAACCACAATGGTGATGAACTGTCTGTTCTATGGTGAGATTTCAAACGGAGGAAATGTTTCGCCTATTTATGGTGGAATAGAAATCAATAATGTAGAAGGTGGATTGAACAACTATAATTACTACCGTTATAACTCTTCTTATAGCAAGAATAAGCAGATAAACAAGTATAATCGTGCACTGGCGATGGAAGAGAAATTCATCACTCGCTTTGAACGCTATCGCTTGCTATTGAATAGTAACAAGAAGTTGGCTGCCAAATATGCTTCTACAGCTACAGTTACTGTCGAACCTAATGATATGGGAAAGTGGGTATTGGAGACAGCGGATAGGACAATTGAAAATCCCTATCCATATCCTATCCTAAAAGCGCAGGGCTACTATCCTTCCATTATCAATCCAGATATTAAGAATGCCCCAGATAGCGCATCAGTAGGACGCAATCATGGTGGTAAACTCTCTAAGACGCTTTCGGTAACGATTGCAACATCAAAGAGTACTGGAGGACAGACCTGGCCTACAGGGGCGAACATCACCACTGGCAGCCTTACCCTGCAACGTACTGATAAGGACTTTGACCGATTCAACTTCAACTACGACAAGGTTCAATTGCCTTACTATAACGATATAGGTACAGGCAACTATACAGGCCGTCGTGTGGTGACGGGCTGGAAGATTACTTCTATTACTGGTGGTACGGCTGGAACTTTCAGTGAAGCCGATGAATGGGGAGGTTACAACTTTGCCAACCGCAAATGTACTGATAAAGACCTGTACAGCGTTAGCAAGCGAGTATTCTCACAGGGCGCATATTGGGATGTGCCAGAGGGTGTAACAGCTATCACTATTGAGCCCTATTGGGCTATAGCCAACTATGTGTCTGATGCAACGTATGACGTAGTGTATGATAATGCGTATACAGCAAAGAGTTTTAGTCCTTTTGGGACACAATACGCAAATAATTCGGACATAGATATATATGGTGATGGTAATAAGCAGAAGGTATATACCACTATAGGCAATGCTATTGGAAATTTTGACAGTGATAACAAAACGGTATATGACCAGGCAGTGGTATTAGTGGGTAATGTGCATCAGTACGCTAATCCAACGAATACGAATAAGCCATATACAGTTATGTCTATCGACATGAACCATGATAATGAGCCTGACTATAGTTATATTTTTAGTCATGATAATAGAAAACCTATTGACCCAATCCGCTATGACTTTCTTAATATAATGGGTATTGCGGAGGCTCAGATACCTAATGGTGCAACATTATTACGTAATGTATCTATTTTCAATCTGAAGGGGTGGTTCGAGATTACAAATACTTGTTTGGTGAATTTCTCACAATTTGAAATAGAAAATAGTCAGGCTTCTCAAAATGCTGTTGCGAAATCTCCAGCTCCTTTGATTCTTCTCGGTGGTACCTATGAGCAAATTGCATCCACGCAAAAAACTTCAAAACCTGCTTCTACACAATATATACATATAGGTAGTAATGCGTGGTTTGCAAAATTCGGTAATGGTACCCATAGTGATGGAACGGGCTTTACACCTCATATACCTGTCTCGGTTACAGGTGGTGATTATGACGAGTTCTATCTGTCGGGAACTTATCAGCCTGACGCAGCAGTGGAATCTGATAATGCAGAGTGTTATATCAGTGGAGGTCGTTTTGGTGAAATGGCAGGTGCTTCGATGGAGGCAATACAGGGCGATGTACAATGGGATATAAACTGGGCAGACATCACTAATTTCTATGGTGGAGGTGTGAATGCCGTAAATCCTATCACAGGTAAAATTCAAGTCGACATAACAAATAGTTATGTTAATCAGTATTGTGGTGGCCCGAAGTTTGGTGATATGAATGACCTAAAAACAGTAACCACTAATGCTACTGACTGCGTCTTCGGCACTTATTTTGGAGCGGGTTATGGTGGTAATGCTTACAAAAGATTAAAATATAAGGATGTACAAAATACAGAACCTGCAGCTCATCAGGGAGAATATAGCGGTGAACGTGGAAAATATTACGATGGAGCAACAAGTTCAACAAGTTATGGTAAGAAAGGTAAGGGCGTCGCTACGGATTTTGATTACGAATTCTTTGTCTGGTCAACAGGTGGTACAGGTTCACGTTTCTATGTAAAGTTTGTAACTTTCTCGCTTGCTACCACACGCGGCGTTACTTCAAACCTGACAAATTGTAAGGTAACAGGAAATGTCTATGGTGGCGGTAGTTTGGGTAAGGTTGATGGAGACGTCAGCACTACACTGAAGGATTGTAAAGTCAGCGGGAATGTATTTGGAGCAGGATATTCTGCTACCCTCCCAAAGGTAGGCGTCAGAAAAACTCCAGCATTCATTGCAGGTAAGGCACCTACAAAGAATATGAATATCGGTATGTTCGAGTCTGGTGAGATAAATACCACAGAGGAGTATGAATGGAAACAGGTTGCCACCTCTGATCTCAGCAACGGAGGAACTGGTATGGTTACTCAAGATGGAAAGAATTATGTATATACCGATACAAACCTTTCTGCTCTCGGGACTGTAACTGGTAATGCCACCCTGAATATTGAGGGTACTACAACCGTTGGCGGCAGTGTATATGGTGGTGGAGAGGAATCAGGTGTTGATGGTAATACTGAAGTGACTGTTACTGGCGGTACGATTGGCACTACTGGTAAGGGCGGTGCCGAGTATGGCAATGTTTATGGCGGTGGTAAAGGTAAGGAAGATGATGTCAATGCAGGACTCGTGAAGGGCAGCACTACTGTTAGTATCAGTGGCTCGCCTACCATTCTGCACAATGTCTATGGCGGTGGTGCCTATGGTTCGGTGGGAACGTTCTCATACGATGCGACGACAGGATTCCCAACTGGTTGGAATACTACAGATGATAAAGGTAAGTGTACAGTGTCCATCACTGGCGGTACCATCGGTACCACAGGTGATAATAATGGTATGGTGTTCGGTTCGTCACGTGGCTTGGAAGGCGACCCGTCAATTCCTAATGTCGATAAAATGGCTTGGGTGTATGATACGGAAGTGACGATTGGCACCCAGAATGCACAATCGAACGCAACCCCAGCGATTAAGGGCTCCGTATATGGTGGCGGTGAGAATGGACACAACTTCCATGATGCCAAGGTGACTGTGCATAGCGGTACTATTGGTATTCCTGAGGGATCAGCAATTGTCAACGATGGTGGTACACCAGACGACACTTCCGATGATATTTCTTACTCAGGTGCCCGCTTCCCTAACCGTGGTAATGTATATGGTTCTGGCTGCGGTACGGATACCTATACAGGAACTGATAGTAAGACTTACTTCGACTTCAATGCCGGTATCGTACGTGGTAATACTACTGTGCTGATAGATGGTGGTCATGTGGTGCATAATGTATATGGCGGTGGTGCTATGGGTTCGGTGGGAACATATACCTTTTCAGATGCTGCTTACCATACAGCACATCCCGAAGTGCCTGTTGGCAAGCCTATCTCTTGCGCAGATGGAACCGGCACTTGTACTGTGACTGTCAGTGGAGGACAGATTGGTGTTACCGGTGCCACTATGGCAGAACATGGTAAGGGCGGTCCTGATGACTACGGTCATGTGTTTGGCGCCGGTCGTGGTGAGATGCATGATCCTGACCAATATCCTAATATGGAGACATGTGCATTCTTTAACAAGACCATATTAAACATCAGCGGTACAGCCTTCCTGACGGGTTCTGCATACGGTGGTAGCGAGAGTGGACACGTGCTGGGCGATACCGAAGTCAACATTTCCGGCGGACAGATTGGTTGTGGCAAAGATTCATCGGGGCCATTTGATAATGCAGTATGGGCTGATGATTATATCCCAACAGGAGAAAGTATGGATTGCGCCAGCTGGCCCTTTGAATCGCCATTTGCACCTTACGATCCGTTTGCTAATGCAACGGGCGACTTAGATCAGTATCCAAATGGCGAATCAACTGATGGCGGCAGACTGGAGGCCTCGGACGGACACTCCTATTACGGAAATGTGTTCGGTGGAGGTTCGGGTAGCATACCTTACTTCGATGAGACGAAGGGAACCAGCGAATATCTGATGACAGCTGGCACGGTGGAGGGCAACACCAGCGTCACCATCAGCGGCGGGCACGTCCTGACGAATGTCTATGGCGGATGCGAGACGACGAATGTGCTGGGCTCTGCTACCATCACGATGACAGGTGGTACCGTAGGTGTTCCGCGTACCGTTGCCCAAATCATAGCACATCCGAATACGGGTTATATCTTCGGTGCTGGTAAGGGCGACCAGCGTATCTTCTTCAACAAGGAGACGAATGTAGACCGTACCGAAGTCAACATCGAGGGCGGCAGAGTCTATGGTTCCATCTTTGGCGGAGGTGAGGATGGTCACGTATTCCAGAATGCGATTGTGAACATCGGTAAGGATGGTGAAGACGGCCCGATAATTGGCACATCGGGTACCTCGTACGTAGATGGTAATGTGTTCGGTGGTGGCCGTGGCTTCGGTGGTGAGGCGCTGACAGCAGGTAATATCGGTGGTTCTATCGAACTGAACATCAAGAGCGGTAAGATACTGGGCTCCGTCTATGGCGGTGGTCGTCTTGGATCGGTAGGATATGGTCTCTATCTGGTGGATGAAGAGATTACGGAAGATGAACAGACAATCAAGCCCTACGGTATCTTGCGTCCAAACGACAAGTACGACGGCTCTTATCCGAACCCAAGTACGCAAGATGCTTCTGCTTATTACGATAAAGGTCGTGGCTATATCACCATCAACATTAGTGGCGGTACCATTGGTAACGACTATGAATACATCTACAATCCGACTGATGAGCAGAAGGCAGCGATACCAAACACCACTTTCGACTATCAGAACCATCTGCAATACACTAAGGGTGGTAATGTGTTCACGGGCGGTATGGGACGACTCTACGCGCTGGATAATACGACATTGCTTCCATTGTGGCCAAAACTCGGTAAGTGTAAGGGAACGACACTGAACATGACTGGAGGTACTGTCAAGAGCAGTATTTATGGTGGTGGCGAGATTGGTGCTGTGGCTGAGAATGCGACGGTGAATGTCAATGGTGGTACTGTAGGTACGAAGGTCGTTGATCCTGATGATAATACTAAGTATTACTACTTCGGCAGTGTATTCGGTGGTGGTAAGGGTAGCGTAGATAATATCACATATCCCAGCACTACTCCGGAAGCCGACAAGATTCCTATCAGTGAGGCAGGAACGACGGGAGGTAACGTGGCTGTTAATTTGAATGAAGGTGTAGCAGAGAATAAGAAGGGTGCTATCGTTAGTCAAGTATTTGGTTGCAACGATATGAACGGATCGCCTAAGGGCACTGTTACCGTACACGTCTATGCTACACAGAATGCAGACAAAGCCAATATCAGTACAAAACCAACAAAAGGCACCGATACATACGATGTAATGGCTGTCTATGGCGGTGGAAATCTGGCAGCTTATGAGCCGACAGATTTAAGTACCGGTAAAACTAATGTCATCATCGATGGTTGTGGACTGACGAGTATCAAACAGGTCTATGGTGGCGGTAACGCTGCATCCACACCAGCTACCGATGTCGAGATCAATGGCACCTACGAGATTCTGGAACTCTTCGGAGGTGGTAACGGTGCTGACAGGCTGCCTACAGGTGCAGATAACCCGGGTGCCAATGTGGGATATAAGGATTACCACTTGGTAGAGGATGACCCTGCTTATGCCACTAAGGAGGCGAGAACCGAAGGCGATGCCTTTGCTCCCTATCGCTATGGCACCGGTGAGGCAACCGTGAACATCAAGGGCGGTACCATCCATCGCGTCTTCGGCGGTTCTAATACCAAGGGTAACGTTCGCAAGACGGCTCTGACCTTGCTGGAAGAAGTGACAAATGCTGGAGTGCCCAAGTGTACATTCCAGGTCGATGAGGCATACGGCGGTGGCAAGAGTGCCCCGATGGACGCTGAGGCAAAGATGCTCATGGCATGTATTCCGGGCCTGAAGGAAGTCTATGGCGGTGCTGAGGCTGCCGATATTCACGACGACGTGTCGCTAACTATTACCAACGGTACCTTCGACCGCGTCTTCGGTGGTAACAACATCAGCGGAACCATCAGCGGTAAGATTAGCGTCAACGTCGAGGAGACAGGCTGTCGCCCGGTTGTCATCGGCGAGCTCTATGGCGGTGGTAACTTGGCTGCTTATTCAAAATATGGCTATAATGATGATGGTACACCGAAGGAGTCTGGCGAAAATCCATCCGACGATCCAGTAGTTAATGTCCGCTCGTTCACCAGTATTGGTGCTGTCTATGGCGGTGGCTATGGTACAGGTGCCTTGATGGTGGCAAGTCCTACGGTCAATATCAGCGAATCCGTCGGTGATCCTGACAACTATCCTACTACGGGCACTTACTATAACGCAACAGGTTTCACGGGTAAGACCATTACAGTCGATGGCCATGACGTAGTGCTGCCGGATCATACCAGAACCAAGATTGGAGCTATCAACAATGTCTTCGGTGGAGGTAACGCTGCTCCTGTCCAGGGCAATACTCAGGTCAACATCGGTACCGCAGTAGGCGAGGATGTCTATCTGGTCAAGGCGTTCAAGACAGGTGATACCCTTCCTGCAGAGTGCTATACCAAGAGCGGAAACAACTATGTGATAGCAACTGGCACAGCCGTAGAGGGCACAACCTACTACAGGAAGTATCCCGTTGTCGGTGTGGACATCCGCGGTAACGTCTATGGTGGCGGTAACAATGCCGAGGTGACGGGTGATACCAATGTCAACATCGGAAAGAGAGCGGAGTAAACCTGCCAAAGATGATGTCTGTGGACGTGATATGACCCGAGTAAACATTCGTTGAAGCGGGTATGAAGTCGGCATGCCTACAAAAAATGGATAGGATGCAGAGAAAAGTTCCTTGAAAATTTGGATATTCAAGACGGAGCATGTACCTTTGCAACAACGAAATCTGCTGACGATGATGTATGCCGACGTGATATTGCCCGTTCCCTTGCAGGGACTGTTCACCTACGCCGTGCCCGAGGGCATGGCGGTGGGCGAGGGGGTGCGCGTGCTGGTGGGCTTCGGACGGTCGAAGACGTACGTCGGCCTGGTGGCCCGGGTGCACGACGTGAAGCCCGAGGGCTACGAGGTGAAACCCGTCCAGCAGGTGTTGGACCAACGGCCGGTGGTCACACCGCAGCAGTTGCAGCTGTGGCGGTGGATTGGCGACTACTACCTGTCGCCCGTCGGCGAGGTCTACAAGACGGCGCT
Source organism: uncultured Prevotella sp. (assembly GCA_946628315.1). Classification (GTDB taxonomy): domain Bacteria; phylum Bacteroidota; class Bacteroidia; order Bacteroidales; family Bacteroidaceae; genus Prevotella. The sequence continues at coordinate 11,118 of CAMOWH010000026.1, read as the reverse complement.
GCCCGGCGGGCTGAAGGCGGAGGACGGATACCGGCCCAGGACGGAGACGTACATCAGGCTGACGGAGCAGTATCGCACGGTGGCCGCACTGCACATAGCGCTGAACGTGCTGGCGCGGGCCAGGAAGCAGCTGGAGGCGTTTACGTGCTATCTGGAGCTGTCGCACTGGGACCTCGTCGAGGACCATGCCCCGAGCCCGGGTGTCGTCGAGGTGACGCGCGAGGAGCTGATGAATGCGTCGCAGGCGTCGGCCGAGACCCTGCGCCAGCTGGAGAAGCGCCAGCTGCTGGAGACCTACGAGGTGGAGGTGGGCCGGCTGAACCACGGCGGCGACTATCGGCCGGAACTCGTCAAGCCCTTGACCGAGCCCCAGCAGGACGCCTATAACGCCATACTGATGCAGATGATGAAGCGGCAGGTCACCCTGCTGCACGGCGTGACGGGGTCGGGCAAGACGGAGATTTACATACACTTGATACAACAGGCCCTCGACCGCAGGCAACAGGTGCTCTACCTGCTGCCCGAGATAGCCCTGACGGTGCAGATTATGCAGCGCCTGCAGCGCATCTTCGGCGACCGGCTGGGCATCTACCACTCGCGCTACTCGGACGCCGAGCGCGTGGAGATATGGCAGAAGCAGCTGTCGCCGCATCCCTATGACGTCATCCTGGGAGCCCGCTCGGCGGTGCTGCTGCCCTTCCAGCGCCTGGGACTGGTCATTGTGGACGAGGAGCACGAGACGAGCTACAAGCAGCAGGACCCCGCACCCCGCTATCATGCCCGCTCGGCGGCCATCGTGCTGGCCCAGATGGCTGGTGCCAAGGTGCTGTTAGGCACGGCCACGCCCTCGCTGGAGAGCTATCACAATGCCATGACGGGCAAGTACGGGCTGGTGGAGCTGAAGGAACGATACAAGGGCATGGAACTGCCCGAGATACAGGTGGTGGACACGGCCGACCTCGGGCGCCGCAAGATGATGGCGGGTCCCTTCTCGCCGTTGCTGCTGCTGCGCGTCCGCCAGGCACTGGAGCGCGGCGAACAGGCCATCCTGTTCCAGAACCGCCGCGGCTTTGCCCCGATGATAGAGTGCCACCAGTGCGGCTGGGTGCCCACGTGCCAGCACTGCGACGTCAAGCTGACGCTGCACCGACAGCTGAACCAGCTGACGTGCCACTACTGCGGGGCGGTCTATCAGGTGCCCGCACAGTGTCCGTGCTGTGGCGGCACCGACCTCAGGACGCACGGCTACGGCACGGAGAAGATAGAGGAGCAGGTGCGCGAGGCGTTCCCCGACGCCCGCATCTCGCGCATGGACCTGGACACCACCCGCACGCGCAACGGCTACGAACGCATCATCAGCGACTTCGGCGCCGGGCGTACCAATATATTAATAGGTACACAGATGATTTCCAAGGGACTGGACTTCGACAAGGTCAGCGTGGTGGGCATCGTCAATGCCGACGGCATGTTGAACCAGCCCGACTTCCGGGCCTACGAGCACGCCTTCATGATGATGTCGCAGGTGGCAGGACGTGCCGGTCGCAAGGGCCGGCGGGGAGTGGTCATCCTGCAGACCAAGCAGAAGGACCTGCCCGTCGTCGGCATGGTGGTGCGCAACGACTACGCGGCGCTGTATAAGAATCTGATAGCCGAGCGTCAGGCCTTCCACTATCCGCCCTACTACCGGCTGATATACGTCTACCTGCGCCACCGGCAGGACGGCGTGGTGCAGACGGCGGCCACAGAACTGGGCAGCCAGCTGCGCCAGTGGTTCGGAGGACGCGTCTTGGGTCCCGACAAGCCCTCGGTGGCCAAGGTCAAGCAGCAGAACATCCGCAAGCTGGTGCTGAAGCTGGAGAACGGGCTGGACATGAAGAAAGTCCGCAAGTACCTGTTGCTGGCGCAATCGCAGATACTCGCGGACAAGCGTTATTCCTCGCTGACGGTCTACTACGACGTAGACCCGCTGTAATCTTTCTCTTTTCTTACAGGTCCAACTGACAGCCTACACCGAAGACGCGGTTGGTGCGGGTGAAGGAGTCCTTGACCAGGGGAGTCTCGGAGGTGACGCGGTCGTAGTCGCCGTAGTAGGTCTGGAAGTAAGCAGCCTTGAGGGCCACCTTGTCGGTCAGCTTGTAACTGAATCCGAATCCGATGCTGTAGCTGTTGACCACGAACGACATGTCGGAGATGTACTCGTCAGACATACCGTAGCGCGTCAGCTGACCGCCGGCAGAGAAGGTCAGCTTCTCGGTGGTGTCCCACTCGGCACCCAGCAGAAACTCGTTGGTGTTGTGCTTCAGCAGGTTCTGCGTGTTGTTGTACCACGAGGCATCCTTGTCGAAGAAGTGGTGCCAGCCGGCGCCGATGCGTACAACGTCGATGGGGCTGTACTGCACGCCGATAGCCAGCAGGGCAGGCATGTCCTCGTTGACATTCTCGCCGTCGCGGAACTTGTTGACAGCAGCAATGGCGCTGGCCTCGTTGACGGTAGACTCGTTCTTCATGCGAATCTGCGTGCGGAACTCATACTTGGCGGCAAAGTTGAAGTTCTTCAGTTTGTAGTCCACACCCACGATGGGAGCAAAGCCCACACCGTCCTGGTTGCACAGCAGGTTCACACCGCCAGCATACTTCTGCAGGTTGTTCAGGTTGTCTCTGGCACCCTCTAACTGTGCTTGCTGCGCCATCAGCTGCCCCTGTTGCGCTGTCAGTTCCGCGGGCACGCTCATGCCTGCAGCCTCATACTGGTTGATGCCGGCATTCACCAGCTCCAGTCCAGCGCCCACCTGGCTGATACCGTCGATAACAGCGGCATTGGCATTCTGCAGGTAGCTGCCGAAGTCGACATAGCCGTTGGCCGTCTTCACCTGGATGTTGCTGATCTTGGCCTTGTAGGTGGCGTCGCCGTAGAGCATACGCAGACCGCCATAGACTGAGAGGTTGGGAGTAACCTTGCAGGCAGCACCGATCTGCACACCATAATAATATTGGCGGCCCTTCATGTAGCCGTCCATGTCGTAGCCCTCGGCACCCAGCGGAGCAAGCATGGCAGCAATGTTGCCCACCACACTCTCGAAGGAACCCAGACCGTTGTCAAACTCGCAGGCACCGCCGCCGCCAGGCACTGACAGGTTAGCCTGCAGGCTCCAGTGCTCCATGTTGTAAGCCACCTGGATAGAGGGGATAATGGGAGCGTTGGCCACACCCTCGAAAATCTTCGTCGGGTTGGTGGCGTCGTTCTTTCTTCCCAGCTGGAAGACCGGATTGGTTGAGGTGATAGTACGTGTCTGATGAGCGTACTGCCAGTTGATGCCTAAGTGGAAACCCTCGGGCATGAACACCACGCCGGCAGGGTTAGAGTATACACCGTCGAGGCCGATAGCGGCGTCGCGTGCGGGATTGCGCAAGAAGTCAACACTCTGGTTGGTGTTTGTCAGGATACCACCGGCAAACGAGCTGGCTGACATCACGAGGGCAGCGGCTGCTGCAATAATCTTTTTCATCTTTTTTTAATAAAAATTTTCCAAAACGGGTGCAAAGGTACTATTATTGCACAAAACACGGATAAGAGTGCAGCGGGAATTAATATATATTAACCAAAAAGAGCACATTTCTTGCACAAATGTGCCGAAATGTGCACAAAAGTGTGCGCGAACACACAGCCTTTTTGTCTTATCCTTATTTGTCGCTATTGTCCTCTTTCTTCTCTGAGGGGTAGCTGATGCGGGTGTGATAGATGGTCTTCAGCTTCTCGATGAGCACCGTCTTGGCATACTGGATGTCGCGGAAGGTGATAGGACACTCGCGGAAGTAGCCCTCGGCCACCTGTGTGTCGATAATCTTCTCGACCAGTCCGCGGATGCTCTGCTCCGTGTAGTCGGGCAGCGAGCGTGAGGCCGCTTCGACCGAGTCGGCCATCATCAGGCAGGCATGTTCGCGGGTGAAGGGGTTAGGCCCGGGGTAGGTGAACAGCAGGTCGTCGACGGGCTCGTCAGGATGCTCGTTCTTGTAGCGGATATAGAAGAATTTGGCCTTGCCCTGTCCGTGGTGCGTGGCAATGAAGTCGCGGATGACCTTGGGCAGGCTTTCCTTGTCGGCCATCTTCAGACCCTCGGTGACGTGGCTGATGATGATCTGGGCACTCTCAATGTCCGTCAGCATCTCGTGGGGGTCTATGCCCGACTGGTTCTCGGTATAGTAGATGGGGTTGGCCAGCTTGCCGATGTCGTGATAGAGGGCACCTGTACGCACCAGCTGGGCCTTGGCACCAATCTTGTTGGCTATCTCGCCCGCCAGGTTGGCCACCTGGATGGAGTGGTTGAAGGTGCCGGGGGCTATCTCGCTCATACGGCGCAGCAGCGGGCTGTTGGTGTTGGAGAGCTCGATGAGCGTGATGTCGCTGGTGAAGCCGAAGGTCTTCTCAATGAGGTAGAGCAGCGGATAGGCGAAGAGCAGGGCAATGCCGTTGACGATTAAGTAGTTGTATATACTATAGTCTATCTGGTTGAGGGCGGTGGCCTTGGTCCAGTCGAAGGCGAGGTTGACGATGACGCAGGACAGGGTAATGACGATGGCTGTCTTGAAGAGCTGTGAGCGCTTGGACAGTTCGCGCAGCGAGGTGATGGCCACCAGTCCGGCCACCAGTTCTACCACGGTGAACTCGAAGGGGTGCTGCAGCATGTTGGCGCAGATGAGCACCATGGTGAGGTGTGTCATGAAGGCCGTACGTGAGTCCATGAAGACGCGTATGAAGATGGGCACCATGGCGTAGGGCAGGATGTAGACGTGTATGAACGTGTTGCGCACAAACAGGGCCGTCAGCAAGGCAAAGATGATGATGAAGGCATAGAGCATGGCGATGTTGCGCGAGTTCTCGAAGTAGTCCTTGCGGTAGAGTGACAGGTACAACGTGAAGCAGATCATGAGGACGGACACGTAGAGTATCTGTCCGATGAGCGATATCTGGTTCTGCGTCTTGTCCTGGTTGCGGCGGTCGTTCTCCTTGACGTACGAGTCGATGATGCGGTAGGTACGGTCTGTCACGATTTCGCCGCGGTCTACAATCTTCTGCCCTTTCTGCACCAGTCCGCTGGCCAGGGGAATGCTGGCCAGCAGCTCGTTCTTGCTGGTCTCGCTGCGCACGCGGTCGTAGGTAAGGTTGGGGACGATGTAGTTGTTGAGGTTGCACTTCTGCAGCGCTGCCCGCAGAGGGATAAGCGCCTCGTCCATGAACAGCTGCTCGTAGGCCCGCTTGGCAGAGTAGACTTCGAGTATGGACACGCTGCTGGCCTGCTTGTTGTTCACGATGCGTATCATGCTGGCCGTATCGTTGCTCAGGTCTTCGTACTCCTTGGACTCCATGATGCCCTGTTGGTAGAGGCTGTGCAGACGGTTGGAGATGATGCTGATGTAGTCGTCGGGCACGTCGGGAATGCCGTCGGCATAGTCGGTCGTGAACTTATGAACCATCTGCCGTTCCGTCTCCACATTATATTTATAATAGGGCTCGTACTCCTTCATGATGCTGTCGCGCTCATGCTTGATAATGGATTCGGACTTGTAGATAGGAAAGTCGAAGGGGGCTGTCAATTCTGCATACTTCCAAGGCTTTCCTTCCTCTACATGGTAGAGGTTGGTATTCTCGTGAGGCATGAACCAGACGACGATGGCGACAGTGACGATGACCAGTAGGGCACGTATCAGAATGTCGTGCCACATGATGTTTTCTCTGAAATTGAAGTTACTCATTGACGCATATTTTTGCTTTCACCGTGCGAAAATACGAAAAAAAGCGCATATTCTCAAAAAAAATGCGTACTTTTGCACAAATTATTGAAAAAAGACCATTAAATTCATGGCAGAAAGAAGAGTGAGGGTGCGTTTTGCACCCAGTCCCACGGGGGCATTGCACATCGGAGGTGTGCGTACAGCATTGTATAATTATCTGTTTGCCCGTCAGCACGGCGGCGACCTGGTGTTCCGCATTGAGGACACGGACTCGACACGTTTCGTGCCCGGTGCAGAAGAGTATATCATCGAGAGTTTCAAGTGGCTTGGCATCCGGTTTGACGAGGGTGTCTCGTTTGGTGGCGACAAAGGCCCTTACCGGCAGAGTGAGCGCCGCGACATCTACAAGAAGTATGTCCGGCAACTGCTCGACAACGGCAAGGCCTATATAGCCTTTGACACCCCGCAGGAACTGGAGCAGAAGCGTCAGGAGGTGCAGAACTTCCAGTACGACTGCCATACGCGCAGCCAGATGCGCAACTCGCTGACCCTCTCCAAGGAGGAGGTGGACCAGTTGATAGCCGATGGCCATCAGTATGTGGTGCGCTTCCAGGTGGAGCCCGGTCAGGAGATTCTGGTCAACGACCTGATTCGCGGCGAGGTTCGCGTCAAGAGCGACATCTGCGATGACAAGGTGCTCTACAAGAGTGCCGACGAGCTGCCTACCTACCATCTGGCCAATATCGTCGACGACCACCTGATGGAGATTTCGCACGTCATCCGTGGCGAGGAGTGGCTGCCTTCCGCACCGCTTCACGTGATGCTCTATCGCGCCTTTGGCTGGGAGGACACCATGCCCCAGTTTGCCCACCTGCCACTGCTGCTGAAGCCCGACGGCAAGGGCAAGCTCTCGAAGCGCGACGGTGACCGTCTGGGATTTCCCGTGTTCCCCCTGCGCTGGACTGACCCCAAGTCGGGCGAGACCTCGCGAGGCTATCGCGAGGACGGCTACTTCCCCGAGGCCGTCATCAACTTTCTGGCACTGCTGGGCTGGAATCCCGGTACGGAGCAGGAAATCTTCTCGCTGGACGAGCTGGTGCCGCTGTTCGACATCTCAAAGTGCTCGAAGGCCGGTGCCAAGTTTGCCTACGAGAAGGCCATCTGGTTCAACCATGAGTATATCCTGAAGAAGTCGAACGAGGAGATTGCCGCCCTGTTCGAGCCCATTGTCAAGGAGCACTGTCCTGAGGAAACGTCAGCGCGCATCCTGCAGGTGACGGCCATGATGAAGGACCGCGTGTCGTTCGTTCACGAGTTGTGGCCCCTGTGCTCGTTCTTCTTCGTGGCTCCCACGGAGTACGACGAGAAGACGGCCAAGAAGCGCTGGAAGGAAGACAGTGCGCAGCAGCTGACCGAGCTGATGGAGGTGCTGGAAGGCATTGACGACTTCTCGCTGGAGAACCAGGAGAAAATCGTCCACGCTTGGATTGAGCAGAAGGAGTATAAGCTGGGCAACATCATGAATGCTTGGCGTCTGACACTGGTGGGCGAGGGCAAGGGCCCCGGTATGTTCGACATCTCTGCCTTCCTGGGCAAGGAGGAGACACTACGTCGTATGAAGCGTGCCATTGAGGTACTGGGATAGACACTGTCAACTATATTCTATTTGAGCAAGGGTGTATAACGTTATCATCTATTTATACCAGCTGGGTGTCATCATCACGAGCCTTTTCAGCGAGAAGGTACGCAAGATGTGGCGAGGCGAGCGCGACGCCATCAGGGTGCTGCGCCAGCAGATAGACCCCGACGCCCAGTATGTCTGGTTCCATGCGGCCTCCTTGGGCGAGTTCGAGCAGGGACGTCCCCTGATGGAAGAGCTGCGCCGCCAGCATCCGGAGTACAAGATTCTGCTGACCTTCTTCTCGCCCTCAGGCTACGAGGTACGCAAGAACTATCAGGGTGCCGACATCATCTGCTACCTGCCCCTTGACACCATTACCAATGCCCGTCGCTTCCTGCGCACTATCCGTCCCGTGATGGCGTTCTTCATCAAGTACGAGTTCTGGTACAACTACCTGCACATCCTGAAGCACCGCGGCATTCCCGTCTACAGCGTCAGCAGCATCTTCCGTCCCGGACAGGTGTTCTTCCGCTGGTATGGTCGACAATACGCCCACGTGCTGAAGTGCTTCACCCGTTTTTATGTGCAGAACGACATCAGTCGTGAACTGCTGAACACCATTGGCATCCACGAAGTGTCCGTTGTGGGCGACACCCGTTTCGACCGCGTGTTGCAGATTAAAGAAGCGGCTAGGCAGTTGCCGCTCATAGAGCAGTTCAAGGGCAATGCCAAGTGCTTCATTGCGGGCTCTTCGTGGCAGCCCGATGAAGAGATATTCATCCCTTGGCTCAACGAGCATCCGGAATGGAAGGTCATCATTGCTCCGCACGTCATCGGCGAAGACCACCTGCTGCAGATAGAGAAACTGCTTGAAGGCCGCAAGGTTGTGCGTTATTCTAAACTCTCAGAGAACTCAGATTGCAACGCCACACTCGCAAGGCGAGATTGCGAAGCCACACTCGCAAAGCGAGAACTCTCCGACGCCGACGTTCTCATCATCGATTGTTTCGGACTGCTCAGCAGCATCTACCACTATGCCGACGTGACCTATGTCGGAGGTGGCTTCGGCGTAGGTATTCACAATACGCTGGAGGCCGCTGTCTGGGATGTGCCCGTCATCTTCGGTCCCAACAATGAGCGTTTCCAGGAGGCCCAGGGACTCAAGGCCTGTGGCGGCGGTTTCGAGATTCAGGGTGCCGACGACTTCCGCCGCATCATGCAGGGCTTCATCGACCGTCCCGAGACGATGGCAGAGGCTGGCCGCCAGTCTGGACTTTTCGTCCAGCAGATGACGGGAGCCACCCGCAAGATTCTCAACGATGTCAAGCTATAGAACGGCTTGTCTCCTATTGAACTTTATCTTTGCAGGCGAAAAGAAACAAGAAGAAGATGGTTTGGTTTTTGATATTCTCAATACTGCCGTTTCTAGCCATGGCCTATATCGGCTGGCACGTATGGTGTCTGATGCCAACGGTGTGGATTTGGAAGGTGCTCTTGATAGTGCTGATGGTGGGCTCGTTCCTACTCATGTTCTCGGGCATCAGGCGTTCTACGGACCAGTTGCCGCTGGAGTGGGGGACGGTGGTCTACGAGATAGGCACCTCGAGTGTCTTCGTGCTGCTCTATTTGTTCATCCTGTTCCTGATACTTGACCTGGGACGACTGGTGCATCTCGTTCCGCGAACCTTATTATATAGTAACGGATGGATGGCAGGAGGCATTGCCGTCTTGATGTGCAGTCTGTTCCTCTATGGCAATCTGCACTACAAGAGCAAGTATCGCGAGGAACTGACCTTCCGTTCGCAGAAGATTACGCGACCCGTACGACTGGTGATGATGAGCGACCTGCACTTAGGCTACCATAACCGTCGCGACGAACTGCACCGATGGATAGACATCATCAATGGTGAACATCCCGACCTGGTGCTGATAGCGGGCGACATCATCGACGGCTCTATACGCCCGCTGAAGGACGAACGGATGTATGAGGAGTTCCGGCGCCTCAAGGCTCCCGTCTATGCCTGTCTGGGCAACCACGAATACTATAGCGGCGAGCCCGATGCCCAGCGTTTCTATCAGCAGGCAGGCATCCGCCTGTTGCAGGACTCAGCTACCGTTGTGGGCGACTTGTGCATCATCGGGCGCGACGACCGTACCAACCAGCATCGCCAGTCATTGGGTGCCATTGTGAAGAAGTTTGCCCAAAGCACCACGCCCTCTACGCTCCATTCCAAATTCAGCATCCTGCTCGACCACCAGCCTTATCATTTGGAGCAAGCCGAGCGGCAGGGTATCGACTTTCAGTTCAGCGGTCACACCCACTACGGACAGGTGTGGCCTATCTCCTGGATTACCGATGCCATCTACGAGTGTGCCTTTGGCCCCCATCAGCGCGGTGCCACCCGCTATTACATCTCGAGTGGTCTCGGCATTTGGGGCGGCAAGTTCCGCATCGGCACTCGTTCGGAATATGTCGTCGTCAACCTTGAGGCTGAATAGCTGCAAGGCTGTTCCCGCTTAGACTGTTTCCGTCTTGGGCTCACAGGAGAACCGACATTCAGGCGACTCCTTCATATAATATTTCGAGTAGGCCACATAGTGCTCGGCATTGTCCGTCTGGCCCGGACGCGTAGGCTTGAGGTATTTCGCCGGTACACCACCCCAGATTTCGTGAGGCGGAATCTTGGTGTTCTGAAGCACTAGCGCTCCGGCGGCTACAATGGCTCCTTCGCCTATCTCGCAGCCGTCGAGCAGGGTAGAGCCCATGCCGATGAGTGCATGGTCGTGAATGGTGCAGGCATGAACCGTCACATTGTGTCCTATCGTCACAAAGTTGCCGATATGTGTCGGTCCCGTCTCAAAGGTTACATGCACACACGAGCCGTCCTGAATGTTGGTGCCATTGCCTATGGTGATGGGAGCCACATCGCCCCGCACTACTGCGTTAAACCACACCGAGCACTCGTCGCCCATAGTCACCTCGCCCACAATCGTAGCATTCTCGCTGAAATAGCAGTCCTTGCCCCACTTCGGGCTCAGACCGCGGTAACTCTTTATCAAAGCCATATCGTATAATCTTTCTATTCGCGTTGCAAAGTTACACAAAAACGAGAGAAATGCAAAGGGAAAGCTTGCTTTTCTTTTCATTTCCGAGTGCCAAGTAACTTCGGCATAGCCAGAGTTACGGAAAAAGACTGTAACGAAAGACGAATTTTCGAAGATTAACGCAGAATGACCGTAAATAAAAGACAATACGAAGAAATATGGGGAAGTTCAGTTTTAGGCTGAAAGCAAATTTGGGAGGAATAAAGAAGTAGTTAGGTCTCTTATCCGGACTCGGCTTTGCCGCTTGCCAGAGCAAGAACCCGCTTGAGCCTTCTCTGACAGTTAAACTTCAAGGCTTCACAGCTAAAGCGTGGAATGACTTTTGCAAAGATGGATTCAATCATCAGAAGAAATGCGGGGAAAGCGCAGCAAGTGAAAACAAATGGACGATTACAGTCAACGCATAACGAGTTGCCAAAACAAGAAGCAAACCCAGAATCACAGAAACATGCCGAATCGTCTATATCTATTCCCTCACTGGGCTTGTTCGATACGAACAATCCCGTCTATGACCCAGCTGAGGAAAAATTCAGAAGACGGATGCAAAAGAAGAAAAAGAAACGCGGGCCGAGATTGTAAATGCTTATCAATTGGTGCTCCATGTAACTTACTGGAGCACTCTTACCAATGCTTCATTGTTAAAGATTGCAATAAAACACATA
>CAMOWH010000025.1:0-23260 GCA_946628315.1 uncultured Prevotella sp. | reverse complement strand
ACCTTCTCTGCTTGCTTCGGTCAGGCATTCCTCGAGCTGCACCCCACCAAGTACGCTGAGGAGCTGGTGAAGAAGATGGAGAAGAGCGGTGCCAAGGCTTATCTGGTGAACACTGGTTGGAACGGTACAGGCAAGCGCATCTCTATCCGCGATACTCGTGGTATCATTGATGCTATTCTGGGCGGTGCCATTCTGAAGGCTCCCACCAAGAAGATTCCTTACTTCGACTTCGAGGTCCCCACAGAACTCGAGGGCGTAGACACCAACATCCTTGATCCTCGCGATACTTACGCTGACGCTGCTGAGTGGAACAAGAAGGCTGAGGATCTGGCTGCCCGCTTCATCAAGAACTTCAAGAAGTACGAGGGTAACGAGGCCGGTAAGGCACTTGTCGCTGCAGGTCCGAAGCTGTAAAGCAAAGGACCGAAAGCAACGAGCTTCTTCGATGGTCGCTGCAGGTCCGAAGCTGTAAAGCAAAGGATTTTGACTTACATCAAATAAAAGGGCGTTTTCTGCGGAAAGCGCTCTTTTTGTTTGTCCTGAGCCCAACAAAATAAATACCTTTGCACTTAGTAATCGAGATGATTATGTTGTTTTCATTAGGTTAGTAGTTATTAGATTAAGGTAAGATTATGTTATTAGATTTTCAAACGACGGTATTGTTGGTGGCTGTTGCTTTTGTAACATTTCTGAGTGTTATCACGCTGATGCATACTGACATCCGTTGAGAAAGAGTGCGGAGTGAGCGATTCATACCGCACTCTTTTTTATAAATAAACCTAAAATATGACATTTTATCATATAATTAACTTAATAAAAGAGAGAAAAATGCTCAAAATTGCGGAATTGTGCGTAAATTTGCACCCAAATTTGAATTAATTCAGACTCATGAGACAAATTAAAACGATATTTATGCTGCTCGTGGTGGCTATTGGTGTGACTTCGTGTCTCAATTCCAGTAGTAGTGATGCAACGCTTTATAGCGAAGCCTCCATCACCTCTTTCAGCCTTGGTAACGTCATTCGTTACGTGAATAAGACCATCAATGGTAAGGACTCGCTGGTCAAGACCACGTTGTCAGCATCCTCCTACAAGTTTACTATCGACCAGGTTCAGCATCAGATATATAATACCGACTCGCTGCCTCTGGGAACCGACGTGTCTCGTGCCCTTTGCACGATTGGCAGCAGGAACAACGGTACGGTGCTCTTTGTAGATGAGAATGACGAAACAGTATTGCACGTCTACAGTTCGACGGATAGTGTCAACTTCACCAACCCTCGTAAGCTGGAAGTTTGGTCCAGCGACCGAAATGGCCATACCGACTATACCGTCAAGGTGAATGTACACAAGGAAGACGGCGGCCTCTTCGTTTGGCATAAGATGCCTGTCAGCGATGTGTTGGCACAGTTGAAGGACGTCGAGGCTCACTACTGGGCCGGTGTCATGTATCTTGAAGGCCGTATGGGTGACAAGACTCAAATCTATCGTGTTGACGAAGACGGTCAGGTGACTTTAGATGAGGAGACGACCGGCAAGTTGCTGCCCGTGGGCATGAAGCGCTGGATAGGCAGAACCTCCAGAGAGGTTTACGGTCTCTCTGACAAGAATGAACTGATGGTGTCGCTGGATGATGGTGAGACATGGAAACCCGATACGCTTGACGAAGATGCCTCGCTGATTCCCGTGCAAGACATCGCCTTTGTTACCTATCCGTTACAGTTTGCCACCAATGCGGATTATGCCCTCATGGTGGGCAACCGTTCTGTGGAGGACTACCCGAAGGACAAGATAGCCATGGTATGGCGCAAGATTGTCGACAATGACGAGTATACCCCCGAGGGCTTCTGGTCCTATCTGGAGCCTACGGGTAATCTGACGCTGCCTCGTATGGCGCATATGAGTCTGGTGGCTTACGATGACGGCATTCTGGCTATTGGCGGTGCCAACATCTGTGAAGACGTCATCAGTGCTCCTTATGCACAAATCTACCAGAGCCGCGATGACGGCATTACCTGGAAGTATAACAAAAGCTACCAGCTGCCTGACGACTTTGACGGTGATGCCACCTCGGTGGGTATGGCTGTCGATGATGACGATAACCTGTGGCTCTTCTGCGGCGGTACGGGTCAGGTGTGGCGCGGCCGTCTGAACAAGCTGGGTTGGGAGAATAAGAATTAACGGACCCGAGTGTGTGGTGATGAGAAAGGCACTGTTGGCGATATTGCTGGTGGTAGTGACCTGCGTCAAGGCGCAGACCGAACCCGAGTACCGTCTGGAGATAGGCGGTGGAATAGGGGCAGTGACCTATCTGGGCGACTTCAATGGCAACCTGTTCAAGGAGATGCAGCCCATGGGCTCTCTGTTGGCCAAGTATCGCTTCACGCCTCGTCAGGCGGTGGCCCTGAACGTCAGCTATGGCCAGTTGAAAGGTTCGTCGCGCAATGCCAAGACCTACTATCCCACTATTACCGACTACAACTTCAAGTCGAGTCTGGTGGACGTGGGACTGCGATATGAATACAACTTCTGGCCCTACGGGACTGGAATGGAGTACCGGGGTGCCAAGCGCCTGACACCTTATATATATATAGGTATAGGCATGACCATTGCCAAGCCCGACAACGGCGAGGCTAAGTCTGTCGCCACGGTGAATGTCCCTCTGGGCGGTGGCGTCAAGTACAAGGTGGCCGACCGCCTGAACCTGGGCGTTGAGTGGACCATCCACTTCACGGGCAGCGACCTGCTGGACGGTGTCAAGGACCCCTATGGAATCCAAAGCAGCGGACTTTTCAAGAATACCGACTGCTACAGCCTGTTGCGGGTGTCGCTGACTTATGACTTATGGCAGAAATGTAAAACGTGTCACAATGATAGAGACTAACAACATTCCCCAGCACATCGCCATCATCATGGACGGCAACGGACGCTGGGCCACAGAGCGGGGCAAGGAGCGCAGCTACGGCCATCAGGCCGGAGTGGAGGCTGTGCGCCGCATCACTTCCGAGTGTACCCGTCTGGGCGTGAAGTTCCTGACGCTCTATACCTTCTCTACGGAGAACTGGAACCGTCCGGCTGACGAGATTTCCGCCCTGATGGGACTGGTGCTCACGTCGCTGGAGGATGAGATATTTATGAAGAACAATGTGCGCTTCCGTGTCATCGGTGACCTGAAGCGGCTGCCCGACGCTGTGCAGCAGAAGCTGCGCGAGACGGAGGAGCATACGGCTAAGAACGATGCCATGACAATGGTTGTCGCCCTGAGCTATTCGAGCCGTTGGGAAATCACCGAGGCCGTCCGCCAGATTGTCAGTGAAGTACATGACATGGACGAGCAGCCTGGCAACTTCTTCAAGAACCTGAAGACAGGCGGCATCCGGGCCGAAGACATTACGGAGGAGTTTATCAGCCAGCACCTCTGCACCAACTTCATGCCCGACCCCGACTTGTTGATTCGTACAGGCGGCGAGTTGCGCATTTCGAACTACCTGCTGTGGCAGATAGCCTATTCTGAGTTGTACTTCTGCGACACCTACTGGCCTGACTTCGACGAGGCCGAGTTGCACAAGGCCATCGAGAGCTACCAGCGTCGTCAGCGCCGTTTCGGCAAGACCGAGGCACAAGTGGAAAGCGAGGCTTCGCCTCTAAATGAGAAATGAAAAAATGAGAAATGAGAGATTAACAAATAGGACACGGAGATGGATGATGAATGTATTATTTATCATTTCTCCTCTATCATTTAGCAGCTTGGCTGCGCAGGACGTTATTGTCAACCCTGACATCTCCTATGCCGGTACGCCTCGCCAGTGCGAGATTGGCGGCATCACCGTCAAGGGTGTCGAGGGCTATGAGGACTATGTGCTCATAGGTCTCTCCGGACTCTCCGTGGGACAGCGCATCAGCGTGCCGGGTACCGAAATCACCGAGGCTGTCAAACGCTACTGGAAGCACGGACTCTTCTCCAAGGCCGCCATCACTGCCGACTCGCTGGTGGGTTCCAAGGTCTACCTCTGCATCCATCTGGCTACCCGTCCGCGTGTCAGCACTATCAACTACTACGGTCTGAAGAAGTCCGAGCGTGAGGACATGGAGTCCAAGCTGGGCATCATGAAGGGCTCGCAGATTACGCCCAACATGATAGACCGTGCGAAGATTCTGGCCAAGAAATACTTTGACGACAAGGGTTACAAGAATGCTGAGATTAATATTATTCAGCGCGATGACGTGACGGGTAAGAACGAGGTCATCCTTGATGTCGATGTCGACAAGAAGTCAAAGATGAAGGTGCGCAAGATTATCTTTGAGGGCAACAAGCAGCTTTCCGACAGCAAGATCAAGGGTAGCATGTTCAAGAAAGGAGCCTTTGGCAAGATTAACGAGGCAGGCAAGCTCTCCACCATGTTCAAGGCCAAGAAGTTCACCCCCGAGCGATACGACGAAGCCAAGAAGGCGCTGATAGACAAGTACAACGAGCTGGGCTACCGCGACGCCGCCATCGTCGAAGACTCCGTGTGGACCGTCGACGAGAAGCATGTCAATGTCTTTGTCAAGGTGGACGAAGGACAGAAATACTACATTCGCAACATCACGTGGGTGGGTAACACCGTCGTCACCAGCGACTACCTCGGCCACGTGCTGGGCATGAAGAAGGGCGACGTCTACAATCAGAAGCTGATGAACAAGCGCCTGTCCGAGGACGAGGACGCCGTGGGCAACTACTACTGGAACAACGGTTATCTGTTCTACCGCCTCGACCCCACCGAAGTCAACATCGTGGGCGACTCCATTGACCTTGAGATGCGTATCCAGGAGGGCACGCAGGCACACATCAGCCACGTGCGCATCTATGGTAACGACCGTCTGTACGAAGAGGTGGTACGCCGCGAGTTGCGCACCAAGCCCGGCGACCTGTTCTCCAAGGACGCCGTCCATCGTTCGATACGTGAAATCGCCTCCATGGGCTTCTTCGACCCCGAGAAGATCAACCCCGACATCAGGCCCAACTACGAGGACGGCACCGTAGACATCAACTGGGAACTGGAGTCCAAGTCCAACGACCAGCTGGAGTTCTCGCTCGGTTGGGGACAGACCGGTGTCATCGGCCGTATCGGTGTCAAGCTGACCAACTTCTCCATGCGCAACCTGTTCGGCAAGAACCGTATGCACCGCGGCATCCTGCCCATCGGCGACGGTGAGCAGCTGTCATTGTCGCTCCAGTCCAACGGCTCCTACTACTACTCCATCTCCACGGGCTACTCTACGGGATGGTTTGGCGGCAAGCGCCCCAACGCGTTCAGTGTCAATGCCTTCTACTCCAAGCAGACCGACATCTCCAGCACCTATCGTAATTCGTCGTGGATGAACAACTACTACAACTACGCTTACGGTGTAGGAACACTGAACAACAACTATTATGACTACACGTCGCTCTATGACGACGACAAGTACATCAAGCTGTTCGGTGCCAGCATCGGCTGGGGTAAGCGTCTGCGCTGGCCCGACGACTACTTCCAGCTCTCCCTGCAGCTGGCCTACACCCGCTATATGCTGCAAGACTGGAGCTACTTCATCATCAACAACGGTAACTGTAACAACATCAACCTCGGTGTCACCCTGTCGCGTACCTCTACCGACAACCAGCTGTTCCCCCGCCGCGGTTCCGAGTTCATGGCCTCCGTCACCCTCACGCCGCCCTGGTCGCTGTTCGACAGCAAGGACTACGGCAAGCTGGCCTCCGCACAGACCTACCGCGACGACATCGACCGCTACTACGACGAGCAGCAGGAGAAGTACAAGTGGATTGAATACCACAAGTGGAAGCTCAAGGCCAAGACCTATACCGCCCTCACTGGCGGACAGAAGTGCTTCGTGCTCATGACGCGCTTCGAGATGGGTATCCTCGGCTCCTACAACAAAGACAAGCGGTCGCCCTTCGAAACCTTCTACATGGGTGGTGACGGCATGAGCGGCTACTCTACCAGCTATGCCGAGGAGACCGTCGGCCTGCGTGGTTACGAGAACGGTTCGCTGACTCCCTACGGCTCCGCAGGTTACGCCTACGACCGCTTCACGCTCGAACTGCGCTACCCCTTCATGCTGGGCAATACCACCATCTACGGACTGGGCTTCCTCGAGGGCGGTAACGCGTGGAGCCAGACGCGCAACTTCAACCCCTTCGACATCAAGCGCTCGGCCGGCCTCGGTGTGCGCATCTTCCTGCCTATGGTGGGTCTGATGGGTATCGACTGGGCTTACGGTTTCGACCCTGCCTACTCAGGAGCCAACAAGGGCGGCTCTCAGTTCCACTTCATCCTCGGACAGGAGTTCTAACCCCCTCCCCCCGGGAATCACGAAACATCGGAATATCGAAACATCGAAACAACGACAATAACGACATGAAAAAAATTCTAACACTGATAGCCATGCTTGCTGCGACGATGTCGCTGCACGCACAGAAGTTTGCACTCGTCGACATGGACTACATCTTCAAGAACATCCCTGCCTACGAACGTGCCAACGAACAGCTCAACCAGGTCTCCAAGAAGTGGCAGGCCGAGGTTGACGCACTGCAGATAGAGGCCCAGACCCTCTACAAGAACTACCAGAACGAGGTCGTCTTCCTCTCTCAGGAGCAGAAGAAAGCCCGTCAGGACGCCATCATGGAGAAGGAGAAAGAGGCTGCCGACCTGAAGAAGAAGTACTTCGGCCCTCAGGGCGAGCTCTTCAAGAAGCGCACCGCCCTCATGACCCCCATCCAGGAAGAGGTCTACACCACCGTCCGCGACATTGCCGACCTGCGCGGCTACCAGCTCGTGCTCGACCGTGCCAGCGACCAGGGCATCATCTTCGGCTCGCCCAAGATTGACATCTCCAACGAGGTGCTCTCCAAGCTCGGCTATAGCAAATAGTCTGCCGAGACACCGTAACATCGTAACATCGAAATATCGAAACATCGTAATAACTTAAAAAAAAGAAAAGAAAAATGAAAAAACTATTTTTGATGCTGCTCATGTTCGCCCCCGTGGCCACATTTGCACAGAAGTTCGGACACGTCAACTCACAGGAAATCGTTCAGGCCATGCCTGAGTTCACCAAGGCCCGCACCGACATCGAGGCCCTCACCAAGCAGTATGAGGCCGACCTGAAGTCGATGCAGGAGGAACTGCAGAAGAAGTCTGAGGCTTACGAGAAGGAGCAGGCCACCCTGCCCGCCAACATCAAGGAGCGCCGCGAGAAGGAGCTGCAGGACATGTACCAGAAGATTCAGCAGTCCTACCAGGACAACCAGCAGGCCCTGGCCAAGGAGCAGTCTGAGAAGATGCAGGCCATCACCGCCAAGGTGCTCGATGCCATCAAGCAGGTAGGCCAGGCCGGCGGCTACGTCTACATCATGGACCTCACCGGTGGCATTCCCTACATCAGCACCACCCTGTCTACCGACGTCACGGCACAGGTGAAGGCCAAGCTCGGTCTGAAGTAATTGTGACTTTTGTTTCATCATTTCATTGACCCCTACAAGGAGAGGCACCCGTCCGAGGTGCCTCTCTTTTCTTGCTCTGGTTCCGTGCTTGCACCTTCATTTTGCCGCAGCAAGGATTACCTGAAAAAATTCCCAACAAAATTTTTGTGTTTTCAAAATTAATTGCTACTTTTGCAGGGACTAATCGAATCTAATAGCAATGAATAAGCTACAAACCGTAGAAAGCCAGATATACAACCTCAGCTCCATGTGGGTGCGATGGATGCTCTCAGCAGCCCTTCTGTGGGTGTTCAGCCAGGGGCTGGCGGCCTCGCCCCTTCCCGACAGTCTCCTTACGCGGGATGCTGCCTATCGCTATATGTTTGTCGATCCCGGCAAATCCAGGGATATCATAGATGACATGCGTGCGCGCAAGACACTCCCCGAGTGGAAGCTGGACTTGGCAGAAGGCAATCTGCTCTTCTCGCTGTGCCTGTTCAATAAAGCCCTCGCTTTCTACACAAGAGTCTACAAGTCAAATGCCGTTCAGGCTAACGACTCGCTGAAGATGGTAGTGCTGACCCGCCTGATAGAGGTCTACGACATCAAGTTCGATGAAAAAGACCTCCCCCGCTATACCCATGAGCTTTATGACCTTGCCAAGAGCAGGAACAACGATGTCTATATGGCTATGGCGCTGTTCATGGACGGCAAGCGCGCTCACTACCAGGGTGATGAGCAGGAAGGCTACAAACGCTGCGAGGAGGCCGTCCGGATGATGCAGAGCGTCCGTCATTTCTGGCGCAAGAACAATGTGCTGCGCACCTTCTATGGTTACCTGGCAAAGATGTGTTTCGACGACAAGCGCTACGACGAGGCGCTGAAGTATTCCGTGGCACAGGAAAAAGCGTCCCTCATGCCCCACAACCCCGAAATCCTATGTCGAAAGGAGCGCAATCTCTATCGTGTCTACGCCATCCGCGCTCAGATTCTCATGGCTATGGACAGGCAGGCAGAAGCCGACAGTGCCTACCAGCGCTGCATTTCGCAACCAGTCTCCGATCCTTTTATCATACGCGATATCATCAAGTACCTGGCTAAGCGGCAGCGCTACGAGGAAATGATGCCCTATCTCCGTAAGGTCAAAGCCATTCTGCAGGAAGACGGCGATACCCTGAGCCGGAACATGATGCTGGCCTACTACGACGCTGGTGAGGCTTACAGAGGGATGAATCAGTATGACTCTGCCTCGCACTGCTATGCCGTGGCAGCCCGTCTGAGCGAGCGTTTGCACAGCATTCACTCGCTCCAGTTGAAAGAGACTGTTCACGAATCCATTGAGCTGGAACGCGAGGTGGCCAAGCACGAACGCCTGCGTTTTTATTTCTTTACGGGTGTTTCCTTGCTTATTATCGCAGCCATTCTGTCTTTCTTCTATGTCAGACGAATGCAACACCGAAACAGGCTCACGGCACAGCACATCCAGTCTATCATGAACTACCGTTACTCCACGCTCTTCGAGACCAACGGCAAGCATCATAGGAAAAAGATGCTTCAGGAAGACGGAAATCCCGATGAAATGGGCGGAAATTGCAATTCCGATGAATTCAACGAGAATCTCGATGAAATGGACGAAAATCAACTGAAAGAGTTAGAAAAAGACCCCCATTGGAAGGCGTTCCACGATATGGACAAGCAGATTGTCAAGCAGGGCTTGTTCCGCGACCCCAATTTCGGTCGTGACGACCTCGTGCGTCTGGCAGGTGTCGACAAGAACGCGTTAGCCCCTATGATTCATAAATACACAGGCACCAATGTTCCCGGATACATCAACAGCAAACGTATGGAGTACGCTATCGTGCTCATCAAGATACACCCCGAATACACCCTGAACGCTATTGCTGAAGCCTGCGGCATCAAGGCCCCCGCTACGTTCATACGCCATTTCAGGAATACCTATGGTATGACCCCGTCCGAGTATCGCGCCCAGATTGGGGCCGGCGATTTTGCCCCCCCTACCGGTTAAATAATGTATCATCTTAAAAATCAAAAAGCTACAAAGATATTTGGACAAATTAAAAAACACTTTTTGACAAAATTAAAACAAAAAGATTGACAAACCTCTTTATATTTTAAAAATTTTTTAATACCTTTGCTATTAATTCGTGTTGAAACGTATTAAACAAAGGTAATGAATCGTTATTCAATTATAGCAATCTTATTCGTTTGGGCAGTCGTTACTGCCCGGGCACAGCAAGTGGCTATCAGCAACAACTTGCTTTACGACGCCACGCTGACACCCAATATCGGCGTGGACGTCAAGGTCGACTCGACTTGGTCTGTAGGTGCCAATTTCGGACTGAACGCCTGGGACATAGACAAGGCGAAAAACAAGAAGTGGCGTCACCTGCTGGTGGCACCCCATGTTCGAAAATTCATGAACTTCAAGGAGTCGATGCATCGCTACAAGGCAGGCTACGAGAACGGTCAGCCCGTCTACAAAGACTCGCTGCGTCTGCGACGGTTCAACTACCTGGAGGGCGACCTCATCTACAGCCACTTCAATGTGGGCAACACCAGCATGCCCTTCGGACTCTACAGCGGAGCCAAGAACCGCCGTCTGCAGGGTGACCTGCTGGCACTGGGGGCCAAGTATGGCTACGGCTGGATACTGGGGCGCGACTGGTGGATCGAGGCGGAGGCCGGCATCGCTGTAGGCTATGCCTGGTACAGTGAGTACGACTGTGCCACCTGCGGCAACTTCTACGGCAAGCACAGCCGCATCTTCCTCTTGCCCCTGTTAGGTATTAACGTGGTTTATATTATCGATTAGCAAAAATAGTAATAACAAATTAAAACTTTCGAAAGTATGAAGAAACTTTTCAATTATGCCTTGATAGGTGCGATAGCACTGACAGGCTCAACAATGCTCACCAGCTGTAGCTCGAGCGACGACGCTGCGGCGGAGAACAACAATCCGAACTATGATCCGGTTGAACAAAGTGTATATGCACAGTTTGTGTTCAACGTGTCAACGGGTAATCAGGCTACTACCCGTCAGTCTTCTAGTGCCACACAGGCTACCACTTCGGAAACGTTCCGTGGTATCAACAATGCAGCACTTTTCACTTACAAGCTTCCTAACGATGGTAAGCACCTTGCTACAGCAGCGGTTGCTGACAAGTACATTGATTTGGGCACTCCTCTTGCAAGTGGTACAATCACTGCCGATAATTCCCATCGTATATTGGAGATGAGTTTGCCCATCAATACCAATACGATGCTGTTCTATGGAAAGGCACCAGAGGGTACGGCATCATCTGGTGAGGCTTCAAAAGGTTATACGGCATACGATCTCTATGGTCACTTGGACGATTATACCTTAGCAGGTGGTACAGGTGAGAGTGCAGGTAAGGAGATCTCTGCAGCCAACTTTGAGTTGGGTAAGCGTATGACGGCTGAGAATCTTGCAAAGTATAACCAGATTAAGAAACTGCTCGGTGGTGTGCTGACTTGTATCATCAACACTAAGATAGCTGATGGTGACCATGTAGCGCTGGATGCAGAACACTATGGTGTTGCTGTTGCTGCGAATGAGTATCCTAATGTCGTTACATGGGCTGATTATGCCAATGCTGATGGTAAAAGTCCTGTTGAGACAACCCATGAGCTTTATTCATTGGAGGCAAAACTGGCTGAAGTCTATAAGGCATTGACCAACATTCAGACTGATCAGGGTGAGTTGCGAGCTGGTTATGGTACTGCCATCCTCCATACGATAGAAGATGTGTGGTCGGTCATCAATAGTGTACAATGTGCTACACCGTTCAGCAAAGGTGAGGCTGTAGCAAAAAAACTGGCAGAATTAATCCATGAAGAGATTTCCTTGTATTTTGAGGGCACTGTGCCTAAGACTGGCGCTAGTAAGGGTGGAGCTGTGACGGACGTTAACTTTAGAACCGTTAGTACAATGGTATCTACCTTTAATAGCGATGCTTTATGGCCTACTACAACAGCTGGCACCCACCCAACAGTCGATGGAATAGGATCAGAAGATCTTTCCAAATTCCCAATGGCTTATGCCGTACCTTCAGGAGCTGCTCACTATGACTGGAAGAGTACTGAAAAGATATTTGAGTATGTGACAGACTACAATACTTCTTCTGTAGGTAGCGGTGGTGGTTTCACTGTAGAAAGCTATTTCTATCCTGCTGAATTGTTGTACTTTGGCAATAGCCCACTGCGCGTATCAGATTCAGAACATAAGGAACCAACCTATCCTAATGGTGTAGACAACTGGATGGATAATGATAATTGGTCTGATTGGGATAACAATAGTCATGTGGTATCTACGACCAGAAGTGTAGCAATGAGAAACAACATCAACTATGGTTCTGCATTGTTGAAGACTACTGTTGGCTACAAGTCAGCGACACTGAAGGACAATAACCATGCTATCCAGCATGCAAAAGATCCGTCAATCGGTGCTAATGACGAGCCTGATAAGGAGATTACGGTTAATGCTACAAGTTTCCAGTTGGTAGGTATTGTTATCGGTGGACAGTATAAGAAAGTAGGATGGGATTTCACACCTAAGACTACCGATAATACTCAGGGTTATATTTACGACAAAGCCATTCCTGAAGGTGCAAATAGCATTCCTACTTATAGCGCAACACCAGCTCCATCTAGTCCTAACTACACACTGGTGTTTGATAACTACAAAGCAGGACAATCGGCAGCAAACCAGGATAAAGTCTATATTGCATTGGAGTTGAAGAACAATACCGGTCAGGACTTCTATGGTAAGCATAGCTTGATTCGCGATGGCGATTCGTTCTATCTGGTAGGTAAACTGGATCCTACTGCAATTTCAAGTAGTCTGGGACAACTTTCAACAGATCATCCGCTGCCACCATACAATTCTGATGGCTCTTCGATTGGCTCTTCGATTGAAACAGTCCGCGTATTTATGCAAGACTTTATGACTACGGCTAATTTCTGGTTTAATGAAACTTCATTGCATGAAGCACTGCTGACCGTTCCCGATTTGCGCCACAGTTCACTGACGCTGGGCCTGTCAGTTGATATGAGCTGGTCAACTGGTATCAACTTCAATGATATAACTCTTGGTGGTCAGTAATTGTCCCTCAACGTACGAAAAGGATTTATGATGAACAAACGGTTGGACATCATGGGAAAACTTCTGGCGGCAGCACTCACCGTAGTGCTGTCAGCCAGTTGTTCTGCCATTGATGAAGACCTGTCGAACTGTGATAACGACTATCAGGTAGACTACGAGATACGGTTGGTGACCAACATGTCCATCGAGTTGCGGACCCAGCTAAACACTTTGGAAGATGCCGGTATTGCCCAGATGCTGCGTGAGCACCTGAAGACCATCTTCACCGACCATGCCCACGACGTGGACCTGTCGTTCTACGATACGGAGAACAACCAGCCCCGACTGCAGCACGACCAGCACATCATGGATGCCAACCAGCAGAGCTATACAATCAATTTGCCCAAGCGGCAATATAAGCATCTGGCGGTAGCCAACGTGCTGAACAATAGCGTGGTCAGTTTGCTGCAGGATGACTTCTGTCGTACGTCGCAGCTGGGACAGACCACCCGCGACACCATCGACTCGCACACCACAGGACTGTTCACTGCCCGTCTGCCCATGAATGTGCTGGAAGGCGTAGACCAGCAGTTCAAGGTCAACCTCTACATGGTCAACTGTGCCGCAGCCCTGGTGATTGACCCGCGCAAGCAGGACGTCAGCAATATCCGTGTCTACTCCACAGGCTTCGCCTCGCAGTTCAACATCAACGACAGCACCTACACCTTCGCAGCCCCTTCGCCCATCGTGCGAACCGCAGAGCTGCTCGATGTCAACAGTGGCATGCGGTGCTATTGCTCGGTGAACTTCCCCTCGCGCGAACCTTATTATAATGGGGTAGGGTCGCGCAGTGTCATTGAGACTGAAGATCCCTTCATAGCCCAGCCAGGACAGGAGACGCTCTGGCAGTTCGAAGTCTACGTCTGGAAGGACGGCAAGATTACGAAGACGGTGCTCAGCATCAACAAGCCCTTGCGTGCCGGTCAGCTGACCATCATCAAGGGTTGGATTACTGGTGAAGGTGCCGTGCAGACGAGCGACCAGACGGTAGGCGTCAGCGTGACGCTCGACTGGAACGAAGGGGGTATATACAATCCCGAACTATAAACATTATAATATACTATGTAAGGTACGCGCGTGAAGACAACTATGAGACATATCGTATACTATCTGTTGTTGGGCATGATGATTACATCATGTTCAATGATAGATGATGATATGCCTGAGCAGTTCAATGAGACGACGTCTTCAGTATCCAAGCAGGTAGACCTGCTGGTCAGCATCGGTAGTGGGGCACTCAAGCCCAGTTTGGCACCGGCCCTTACCCATAGGGCTCCCACGTTCTCAGAGATGGATCAGTTGGTCGCCATTCCTTTCCATACCAATGGTTATGAGGTAACAGCAAGTGACAACCCGCTGATAGACCTCATGGGTGCAGACGAAACACATAACCGTGTGGAGAACCATAACACCTACTACATCGATCGCTGTAACCTGATGACAGGTACAGACCGTATGCTGGTGTATGGAAAGGCGACAAAGCCATCAACCACAAACCCCGCAGTGTATGGTGAACTGAGCGCACTGCCTACCATTCGTAAGAAGACCGCAGACATTCAGTTTAGCTTGACATCTATCCGTGAATCAACTGAGGCACATGCAGAGGCTCAGGCACTGGCTACCTATATGACCAATATTGCCAATACTTCTGGCTGGAGCACCACAACCGACCCTACGCTGAAGAGCTACTATCTGGACTTTATCCGTATGGGTTCTGAAGGTGCCGGACTCATGAGCGGAGCAGCAGTCAATATCAAGGCATTCGTTGCAACCCTCAAGACCCTGCTGACAAGCAGAGGCGATGCACTCAGCAACTCCATCGTCGCCACGATTAATGCCACTGATATATCTGGCAATACCTATCCCCAATCCATCGGTCTTCCTGACGGAGCCGCTGTTATCCGTTGGACAGGCAACAAGTTCGAGGTACGAACTACGACCACTACGCTCGACAATATCAACGGCATCAACCGCTATACCTATCCTGCAGAACTGATGTTCTTTGTAGATAGCCCCATACGCACCTCCGAAGAAGAGGTGGCGAAAACCTTTTATGAGAGTGCTCCCACCAATCAACTGTGGAGTGATTTCCTGAATACATACTACAAAGGTTCTACTGCTGTCAGCGCAAGCACTAAGGCGGTAGCCGTAGAGAATCCCATCCAGTATGGTGTTGGCAGACTGGATCTTACACTGACCACCATGAGCGCCACGCTGAGGGATGCAAAAGAAGAAACAGTAGCCAATGCCGATATGGCACACCTACCACTCACGGGTGTTATCATTGGCGGACAACATACCGTAGGCTTCAACATGAAGCCACAGGGCGCACAGACGGATGTCGACGGACGATTCATCTACGAGACTAATGTTGACAACACGAACTATGCAACTGAAGGCTACAAGACCAGCACACTGGTGTTGCAGTCGTATGACAACGAGAAAGTGCCCGTCATTCTGGAGTTCCAAAACAACACTGCAAATTCGTTTACTGGCAAGGACGGCACTGTCTATCCGGGAGCCCGCTTCTACCTTATCGCTATGATAGACCCCGCCGGAAAAGGTACGGGCGCCTACGCTAACCGTGTATTCACACAAGACTATACCACCACCATGTCGATGAGCGTGACATCGCTCGCCAAGGCATATACCTGTATGCCCGACCTGCTGGCTCCACGACTGGAGATTGGCGTTCAGGTGGTGACAAAATGGATTCAGGCAACGACCACGAATGTGGAACTATAATAGAAAGATATGATGAAAAACAGACATATACTCCTGTTACAATGGCTCTTATGCAGCATGCTGACGGTGCTGTTCTCAGCCTGCTCTTCCAGCGATGCTGCAGAAGGACCTAAGGAAGCAACACACCAACAGCCGCAACTGGCGATATATGTCTATGCTCCCGAACAGGCAGCAGCCAAAAGAAATGCCGCCCAGACTCGTGCTGATGTGGGTGAGGTGGATGCTATTATAGACGAAGGCACCATTGACAGCCTGCAGATATGGATTTACGAGTCAGCGACCGGAAATTACGTCGGCTATTTCAGCACTAAGGATGTGACAGCACTGAACGAGGGACAAGGTACTACCTATCAGATACCTGTTACCGATGCATTTGCTGCTGCCAAGCCCAATGTCGATGTCTATGTAATGGCAAATGTGACAAACGCCAACTGTGGCGTAGAGACAGGTACATTGAATAAGGAGACTACCCGAGCAGCCCTGCTGGAGGGTGCTAAGATTAACGCTGGACATTTCGGATTGGAGCAGAAGACAAGAACTGTACCCGACGACGGTCTGCCATTTGCGGGCAAGTTGACCACACAACCTGTGGTAGGCGATGCACCAGCCCTCCGTGTAGGACAGAACCAAGTAGCTACCGTTCAACTAATCCGTGCGGTGTCGAAGTTGCGCTTTGTCTTTGCCAAGACTACAGGGGAAGCAACCGTAAATGTCAAAAGCATCAAGATGAGTGCCGGTATGATACCTGACGAGGAGTATCTCTTCAAAACTCCGACATCTATGACCTATAATACTGCGGAGTCTGAACTGCTGAAAGATCCTATAACTGATATTGCAGAGACTGCTGACCCAACCCTATACCTCTATACAGATCAGTCCGCTCAGGCATACGAAAACCTGATTAATGAGGCTGCAAACAAACAGCCCAAAGAAGTAACCGTAGAAGGTCCTATCTACCTGCGTGAGAGCGACAAACAGTTGGCAGGTACGATTACATACACCATAGGCGGTGGAGCGGAACAGACCGTCCCCTTTGCCATGCAGCAGGCTGGCGACTTCAGTCGCAACCACACCTGGATCGTCTATGCCTACTATGGCGGCAGTGGCAATCTGCAGGTGCAGTCATTATATGTGAAAGACTGGTCAATAAAAGAAGTGAATCACGACCTCTATAATTGGTAGAATACAATCAAGGAGCAAAGAATGAGCATGAAGAAAAAATATGTTGATATCCTGTTGATAACTGTTGCTGTACTGCTGAACGCCTGTTCCTCGGACGATTCCGGATCACAGACGGATTCCATGGATCACGCATCCACAGGCAAGACGGTGCAACTGGTGTCGTATATCTCCCCCCTTGTGGAAAAGGAACTGTCTCACCGTGCCGCACCCACAGGTTTCTCTCTATATACCCCTGACAAGGCGACAAACATGGGTATCTATATGCTGCTCACGGAAGACTGGGCTTCTCCAGAAGAGAAAATTATCAGATATAACACCACCAACAGCAAATGGCAGTCGAACTTTGAGGTGGCTGCAGGTAATACCTATACCGTCTATGGCTATATGCCCAAGACGGAAGGTATGAGCAGTACGCTGGCAAAAAGCACTGCCGATGCTGCTACATTGACCATTACAGGCATGAAGGCTATCACCACTGACGACATTTGCATCATCACCGGTGTCAAAGAAACCGACGAAGGATTGAAGGAAGGACAGTTCAGCTGGAACACCCCTACTACAGGAAATCAAACTTTTTACATCAATATTCTGATGGATCACCTCTATGCTGCTGCACAGTTCCGCCTGAAAATAGACGCAGATTATGCAAGTCTTCGTACCATCAAGCTGAAGACGATGACGCTGAGTACCGATAAAGGAAGTGTCAATGCCGTTATTTCGCTGACGCATAACACGACAGGTGTCAGTCCTGTCTCCAGCGTAGCTTACACGGCGTTAGGCAGTAGCGATGCCGTCGTGATATTCAACAGCGATGAAGGCATAGCACTGGACAAGACGACACCCTTGTCTATCAATGCCTGCTTTGCCCCTACCCTTTCAGCAAATCTGACGTTGGTCAGCACCTACGACGTATATGACAGAAAAGGCAACCTGATACGTCAAAACTGCAAGGCAACCAACAAATTACCGGATTTATCCGCAGTTCGAGGACAACGGGTACTGTTGAACATGACTGTTAACCCGACATACCTCTACGTGTTGTCAGAACCTGACCTCGACAGCCCGACGATAACTATCGGAAATTGAACATTGAACATTGAACATTAAAATATGCGCAAGATAACGACCATCCTATTACTTTGTTTGTCTGCAACACTGATGCAGGCACAGATTACTATTGGTGGTAATATATACGGAGGCGGTAATGCCGGCGATACAAAAGGCAATACCAATGTTAACATCTATGCTGGCGATTTGAACCGTGTATTCGGTGGTGCCCAAAAGGCTGATGTCGGTGGTCATTCTTTCGTTTATATTGATGGTGAACATGCATCTGACTACGTGCTTATCAACCACGTATATGGCGGAAACGACGTTTCCGGAGTCATCGGGAACAACAGCGGACTGGAAAAGTCTGTTCCAGAAGAAATCAAAAAAGCCACAGAAAATTTGGTGGATGAGAGTTGGAATGCTTTTGTGCGAATCTCGACTAAGATGAATGGCGCTGTAGCGGCTGACGACAACCAGAAAATATACATCGGTCAGCTCTTCGGAGGTGGTAATGGCGCTTATGACTATACCTCCGAAAAACTCATTGACGGGGTGACACCCAATCCCTATTATGGTCTGACTAAACCCGAACTCGCAAAATCCTATTTGGAAGTAATGGGCGGTTCCATCGTCTATGCTTTCGGTGGCGGCAACAATGCCACCGTAACCGAAAAGACGGTTATTTGTGTTGACAATCCCAGCAAAGTGGTTAATGAGATACTTGTTGATGGCGTTGATCAGATAACAAAGGACAATCGCGTGGTCGATAAGATGAACCTCAATCCTGGATATACCTATCCGAGCAGTGATGCCTACCAGATTGGTAGTTTCTTTGGAGGAAACAATACCGCAGAGATGAAGATACGTCCGCGGTGGAATCTGAAGAGTGGAAAAATAAGAAATGTGTACAGTGGCGGTAACAAGGGTGACATGACAAGCCCCGACGGATTGCTGCTACAAATCCCTGAGGAATCCAAAATTATCGTTGATAATGTCTATGGCGGATGCCGTATGGCTGATGTCACACCGAAAGACAAAGATGGTAACCCCGTTCCTGCAGCAGCCATCACAGAAGACGATTATGGCCATGAACTGCATATCCCGGCTGGTATGGCAGCACGAGCCCGTGTCTTAGGAGGACATGTCAACAATGTTTACGGTGGTAACGATATTACTGGACATATCTCTGGTGGTAGTACTGTAGGTATTTATACTACTATCTATGGTGACGTCTATGGCGGTGGTAACGGTTCCTATCCTTATACCGACAATGCAAAATTAAAAGATGACCCGACATACGGCGACCTATATTACACTATTCCTACAGGAAAGACCTCTGTGGAGGCTCTCAATGATTACCGCCCCAATGCCGAGCAGGTGTCTATCTATGTGCAGGGTACGGAAACCAAGAAAACAATCATTCACGGCTCCGTCTATTGCGGTGGTAACAGTGCCTCACTGTCATCAAGCATGGACAACCCCAAGGTGGAGTTGAAGGTAGGCTCCTATGCTATTGTCGACAATCTGTTCCTCGGCAATAATGGCGAGCACATGGTGGAAACGCATGAAAAAGATGCGACTCATGCGCAAGAGGGTGTGTTGCGTACTATGAAGAGCACTTCGATAACAGGCGATGGGTCACAGTTCAACTCTATTGATCTGACAAATTCCGAAACATTCGCCACCTACATGGAAGGTGTCACCATGCCTCTTATCCCCAGCATTGTGTTTGCCAAAGAGTCTAGTGGTGATCCTGCCACATATATCCCATACACCTCCTACTTCGGTTCTGTTTACAGTGGTGGCAATGTGGGTAGCATGAAGATTGACGGAAAGAAGACAGCTCTCAATTTTACGGAGAATGTCATCATATATAACAAGTTGGTGGGTGGCTGTAATAATGCTAATGTGGCATCCACAGAATTTAATGCCGCCTACGATGGAGGTTTCATCGGCACTCCTGATACAAACGGTGATAAGTTGCAGTTGAACCTCAGTGGATTGAGAATGCAGCCTAAGCGTTGGAAGAAGAACATTGGTGATTACTACACTCCGGAATTGGCCGAAGGAGAGAGCTACGACACATATCCGGGTTATACCGACTATGTGATTGATGCAAACGGCAACCATTTGTTGGAGTGGAACACCATCTCCTCCAACACAGGCAAGGAAGTCCGTCCTGTGCTGTCGGGTACCGGCATAAGCTCTGATGAAGACAAAGCCCGTCGTTTCATAGGTGGCAATGTCTATGGTGGTTGCTACAATAGCGGACACATCAATGGCAATGTCATTATCAACATGAACTCTACGGTAGTGGACCGCAAGGGTACGTATGCTGTCTTTGACCAGGTGCAAGAAGACGAGGGTGAGGCGAAGTTATACGAGAATGATACTTATCACATCACGACACGCGTTTCTGGTGTCATCCTCGATGAGCAGGGTATGGACGTACTCGGTTCTGCACTCAATGTCTTTGGTGGAGGCTATGGTAAGGATTCAGAGATATGGGGTAATGTGACTGTTAATCTTAATGCCGGCTACACCTTCCAGATCTTCGGTGGTGGTGAGCAGGGAGTCATCGGCAAACCCAATGATGGTACTGGCGATGACTATACCTTCAACAGCAAGACATTTAAGTATAACCCCAAATATTCTTGCACCATCAATGTGAAGGGTAACTACCCTGGTGTGGCCCGCAATGCACCGGGTGACAATGATAACATGGCGGCAGCGGAGTTTATTTATGGCGGTGGCTTTAAGGGACCGGTCTGTGGCAACACTGTCATCAACCTGGGTAACGGACGTGTGTTCAACACCTTTGCCGGCGCATGTGATGCAGACATCCTCGGACACACAGCGACTTATATGGGACGTAACACCAATGATGACACAGACCGCGGTTTCCCCTATGTTCGTGACCATGTCTATGGTGGTAACGACCTCGGTGGAAGAATCATGGGTTCAGCAGACTTCAGCGGACGCTTAAGTACAGACCTCCCGATTACACCATATAAACCTCAGGAAACCTCTGCAGTAACTACAGCTTCTGCCTATATGGAGTATGTGCAGGGCCACGTGGACTATATCTTTGGTGGATGCTATGGTGACTATGACTATACAACGGAGTATGCCGGTTATACGTCGCCCCGCATGAATAATGCTTTCGTCAACTTCAAACCTAATCAGCATATCAGCAATGAGGTTAACAAGATTTTCGGAGCAGGACAGGGTGCCGAAGGTTTTAACCTGACGGATAAGAACTTGATGCAAAACCGGAGTTATGTGCTGATGGACCTTGCTGACACGGGCACGAAATTTGCTAATTTGGAAGTGTTCGGAGCCGGCCAGAACTGTGGTGTGGGCATGGGAATAGCAAAGGCAACAGCTGACGGAAATGCTGATGGCGTAACTGCAGCAGCTGTCGTTGACCTGGCTCGCGGACAAATCGGTGCAGCCTATGGCGGTAGCTTGAATGAGGGTGTTACTCGTCGTACGATCGTGAATGTACCAACCGGTTCCACCATTAAAATCGGCAGTATCTTTGCCGGTGCATACGGTAGTGACATCTATCAGCCTTGTGATGTATATGAGGGTACGGTCAATTACCATAGTGCTGATGCCTATCTGATTTATAACAAGGATAACACAATGATGAAGGGCGCGCTGTATGGTGGTAATAACCTGAAGCGTCGCACCATCTATGGCAAAATCAATATTGATGTCCCTGTCAGACAGTCGCATCCTGATCTTGGCATGACAACAGCTACGGTCTATGGTGCCGGATGCGGTTCCAACACCTGGAGCGAATATACTGAGGTCAACTTGAATAATGGCGCACAGGTTTGGGAAGTCTATGGCGGCGGTGAGGCTGGCGGCGTGATGAGTGCTGAGAGTGTACAGAAATACGTCACAGCATTCAGGCCAGAAAAGGATGAGCAGGGTAATGATATGACCGATGCCAAATGGCAGGCAGCCTGGACGCTCGGTGGTGACTATGACCCAGACATGGCAAGCTTCCCTGGAACATTCGCTTATGCCGCCAACACATCTACCAATCTGCAAAATCCTATTGCCAGAGCAGCAGAGATAGACGACCGCAAAGACACCCCGGGCACACTCAGATTTAAGAGATATAACACCAATGTCATCATCAACGAAGGTGCATATGTAGGCAACTATGCTTATGGTGGAGGACTTGGTAAGGCAGACGACGTATTTATCAGCAGTGGTGACGTCTATGGCACCACCTACATCGCCCTGCTCGGTGGAAAGGTCAATAAGGACCTCTATGCTGCCGGTACTATGGGAACCGTCTATAACCTCTTTGGTGCTACCAACTTCATTGCCTCTGCCAATGCCTACATCAAGGGCGGCACCTGCCGTAATGTCTATGGCGGCGGATGGGCAGGAGCAGTGGGATATCATAAGGGTACTATCAGCGATGCAACCACAAACGATATTCCTGGTGAGACCCATGTTGTCATCGGCGACCTCGATGGCACTTCGTTTACCAATGGTATTCCTGCCATCGAGCGTAATGCCTATGGTGGTGGTGAGGGTGGTGCCGTGTTTGGAACGACCAATATCACACTGAACAAGGGCTATATCGGTTATCGCTACTTCACTGACCAAGCGAGTGCCGACGCCGGGGCGGAGCTCATCGGTATTACTGATGGCGGTGGCTACTATCAGGAGAAGTTGCACGATGAGACATGGAAGGGTGACGGTTCGAACCGCCTCAAGGATAGTGGTAATATCTTTGGCGGCGGCTATGTAGACAATAGCAGTGTCGACAGATCTAATGTCACGATGTACGGAGGCCATGTGCGTAGCTCACTCTTTGGTGGCGGTGAGATTGCAGCCGTCGGTCGTGGTGTCATCAATGCCACTGGTGAGAACAATTCCGTGCGAACCCTGCAAGGTATCTACAAGGCAGGAAAGACCAATGTGAAACTCTATGGCGGTTACGTACATCGCAACGTCTTTGGCGGTGGTCGTGGATACAACAACCTCGGTGAGGGTGGTAAGCTCTATTCTGATGGTTATGTCTTCGGACAGACCGAGGTAGATATTCACGGTGGTGAGGTAGGTACTAATGCCGAACTTGCCAACGGTAACGGTAACATCTTCGGTGGCGGTGATATCGGTTATGTATACAGTGCTTATGAAGATTCAGAGGGCGCTTTATGCTTCGGTAAGAAGTCTGGTGTACGCTATGATGATGGCGACGAAGGCTATTATTACCAATCCAAAAACGGTGAATTTATCCTTGATGGTGGCGAGAAGATTCTCACCGAGGACTGCAAGGTGCTGATAGAACCGCATGCCCGTGTAACAAGTGGTACGATTAATTACGGTGGCAAAGTTTATAATGTAGGTGATTATGTTCCTATAGCTTACCTTAATACCTTAGGGAATAAGAATTCAGGTCAATGGAGTAATCTGGATGTCAATGGTATTACCATTCACAATGCTGTTTTTGCCGGTGGTAATACCTCGTCTGGTTCTGATAAAGTGTATGCCAATGCCACCTCTATCTTCGGTAATGCTACAGCCTCTATTCATGATGTCTATCACCGTGACCTTGTCACCTTGGGTACCAACCATGTGGGTGGTCTGTACGGTGATGGTAACCTGACTTT
>CAMOWH010000024.1:0-23367 GCA_946628315.1 uncultured Prevotella sp. | reverse complement strand
AGATAGAGAAAGAGAACGGTCGTCCGCTGACAGACTCTGAGATTTTCGGCTTTGCTCAGATTAACTCGGAGCACTGTCGCCACAAGATTTTCGGTGGTACGTTTATCATCGACGGCCAGGAGATGGAAAGTTCGCTGTTTGCCATGATCAAGAAGACGACGCAGGAGAACCCCAACAAGATACTGTCAGCCTACAAAGACAACGTAGCCTTTGCGCAAGGTCCTGTCGTAGAGCAGTTTGCACCCGCCGACCAGTCAACGAGCGACTACTTCCGCGTGAAAGACATCGAGAGTGTCATCTCGCTGAAGGCCGAGACCCACAACTTCCCCACCACCGTCGAGCCTTTCAACGGCGCTGCTACCGGTACGGGTGGTGAGATTCGCGACCGTATGGGCGGTGGTGTAGGTTCGTGGCCTATTGCCGGAACAGCCGTCTACATGACGGCCTATCCCCGTATTGAGGACGAGAGCCGCGACTGGGAAGAACTGATGCCAGCCCGCAAGTGGCTGTACCAGACCCCCGAGCAGATACTGATCAAGGCCTCCAACGGTGCTTCAGACTTTGGCAACAAGTTCGGCCAGCCACTGATTTGCGGTTCGGTGCTGACCTTTGAGCACCAGGAAAAGAAGAGTCAAGGCGATGCCCCGGCAGACAAGACTGGGGAGACCAAGTATGCCTACGACAAAGTCATCATGCTGGCAGGCGGTGTAGGCTACGGCACCAAGCGCGACTGTCTGAAGAAGGAGCCCCAGAAGGGCAACAAGGTCGTTGTGGTCGGTGGTGACAACTACCGCATCGGTTTGGGAGGCGGTTCGGTGTCGTCTGTTGATACCGGCCGTTACAGCAACGGCATTGAGCTGAACGCCATCCAGCGTGCCAACCCTGAAATGCAGAAGCGTGCCTACAACCTGGTACGAGCCCTGTGCGAGGAAGACAACAACCCTGTAGTCTCCATCCACGACCACGGCAGTGCCGGTCACCTGAACTGTCTGTCAGAGCTGGTAGAAGAGTGCGGTGGCGAGATAGACATGACGAAGCTGCCCATTGGCGACCAGACATTGTCAGCCAAGGAGATTATAGCCAACGAGAGTCAGGAACGCATGGGCCTGCTCATTGACGAGAAGCATATCGAGCATGTGCAGAAGATAGCCGAGCGCGAGCGTGCTCCGATGTACGTTGTCGGCGAGACCACTGGTGATGCCCACTTCTCGTTCAAGCAAGGCGACGGTGTGAAGCCCTTCGACCTGGACGTTGCCCAGATGTTCGGTCACTCTCCGAAAACCATCATGCGCGACAACACTGTCGAGCACACCTATGAGAATGTTACTTATACACAAGATAAGATCAACGAGTACCTCGAGCGTGTACTCCAGCTGGAAGCCGTAGCCTGCAAGGACTGGCTGACCAACAAGGTAGACCGCTCCGTGACGGGTAAGATAGCCCGTCAGCAGTGCCAGGGCGAGATTCAGCTGCCCTTGAGCGACTGTGGTGTCGTAGCCCTGGACTATCGCGGTCGCAAGGGTATTGCCACCGCACTGGGTCATGCTCCCCAGGCCGGTCTGGCAGACCCCGCAGCAGGCAGTGTACTGTCCGTAGCCGAGGCGCTGACCAACATTGTGTGGGCTCCGCTGGCTGACGGCATGGAGTCGCTGTCGCTGAGTGCCAACTGGATGTGGCCCTGCCGTTCGCAGGAGGGCGAGGACGCCCGTCTGTATGCCGGTGTGAAGGCGCTGTCAGACTTCTGCTGCGAGCTGCACATCAACGTGCCTACGGGTAAGGACTCGCTGTCGCTGACGCAGCAGTATCCCAACGGCGAGAAGATTATCTCTCCGGGCACCGTCATCGTGAGTGCCGGCGGCGAGGTGTCGGACATCCGCAAGGTGGTAAGCCCCGTAGTGGTGAACGACAAGCACGCCTCGCTCTACCATATCGACTTCTCGTTCGACGAGCAGCGTCTGGGCGGCTCAGCCTTTGCCCAGAGCCTCGGCAAGGTGGGCAGCGACGTGCCGACGGTGAAGAATGCCGAGTACTTTGCCGACGCCTTCAATGCCGTTCAGGAACTGATTAAGAAGGGCTGGGTGATGGCTGGTCACGACATTTCGGCCGGTGGTCTGATTACTACCTTATTAGAAATGACATTCGCCAACCAGAAGGGCGGTATGCACATCAACCTGCACGACCTCTGCCAGGACGGCGACGTGGTGAAGACGCTGTTTGCCGAGAATCCGGGCGTGGTGATTGAGGTGAGCGACGACCACAAGCTGGACTTCAAGGACTTCATGGAGGACTGCGGCGTGGGCTTCGCCAAGATTGGCTACACCGTGGAGGACAGCCGCGAAATCGTGGTGGTTTATCCTAGTGGGACTAGTGATATCAGATTCGACATTGACAGCCTGCGCGACACGTGGTACAAGACGAGCTATCTGCTGGACCGCAAGCAGTCGTTCAACGGCAAGGCCCGCGAGCGCTACGAGAACTACAAGCAGCAGCCTCTGGAGATGAAGTTCAACCGCGACTTCACGGGAACGCTGAAGCAGTACGGGCTATCTGCCGACCGTCGCGAGAAGACAGGTGTCAAGGCTGCCATTATCCGCGAGAAGGGTACCAACGGTGAGCGCGAGATGGCCTACTGTCTGTATCTGGCCGGCTTCGACGTGAAGGACGTCATGATGACCGACCTCATCAGTGGCCGCGAGACACTGGAGGACATCAACATGATAGTCTTCTGTGGTGGTTTCTCCAACTCCGACGTGCTGGGTTCTGCCAAGGGCTGGGCTGGTGCCTTCCTCTTCAACCCGAAGGCCAAGGAGGCGCTGGACAAGTTCTACAGCCGCAAGGACACGCTGTCGCTGGGCATCTGCAACGGTTGCCAGCTGATGGTCGAACTGGGCCTGACCGGTGCCAAGGGTGCCAAGATGTTGCACAACGACTCGCACAAGTTCGAGTCGGAGTTCATCTCGCTGACCATTCCCCAGAACAACAGCGTGATGTTCGGAAGCCTGAGCGGCAACAAGCTCGGCCTGTGGGTAGCCCACGGAGAGGGCAAATTCTCGCTGCCCGAGGCGGAAGACAAATATAATGTGATTGCCAAATACAACTACCACGGCTATCCCGCCAACCCCAACGGCTCCGACTACGACGTGGCCGGCATCTGCTCTGCCGACGGTCGCCACCTGTGCATGATGCCCCACCTGGAGCGTGCCGTGTTCCCCTGGCAGTGCGCCTGGTATCCTGAGCGCCGCCGCATGGACGAGGTGACTCCGTGGATTGAGGCTTTCGTCAACGCCCGCAAGTGGGTTGAGAGGGCTGTTGGCTGTTAGCTGTTGGCTGTTGGCTATTGGCTGTTAGCAGTTGGCATAATGCTAAAAGCCAAAAGCCAAACGCCAAGCGCAAAACGCAAAAAACAAAAAGCAAATGTATTGGGAATCGTTCCGCACGTTCTTTAAGATTGGCATGTTCACCCTCGGGGGTGGATATGCCATGATTCCGATTATCGAGGAAGAGGTGGTGAACCGCCACCAGTGGGTCCAGAAGGAGGAGATGCTGGACCTGATAGCCATTGCGCAGAGCTGTCCGGGCGTCTTCGCCATCAACATCTCTATCTTCGTGGGCTACAAACTCCGGAAGGTCCGCGGCGCCATAGCCACCGCCCTGGGCACCGC
This sequence comes from uncultured Prevotella sp., assembly GCA_946628315.1. Classification (GTDB taxonomy): domain Bacteria; phylum Bacteroidota; class Bacteroidia; order Bacteroidales; family Bacteroidaceae; genus Prevotella. Next base: position 19,705 of record CAMOWH010000024.1, on the reverse strand, counting down.
CCTACCCTCGTTTCTGATCATCCTGGCCATCGCCATGTTCTTCCACCAGTTTGAAGACAACCGCTACATTGCCGCCATGTTCCGCGGCATCCGCCCGGCCGTGGTGGCGCTGATAGCCGTCCCGACGTTCAACCTGGCCAAGAGTGCGAGGCTGAACTGGTTTACCATCTGGATTCCCGTTGTGTCGGCCCTGCTGATATGGCTGATGGGGGTCAGCCCCATCTGGATTATCATTGCCGCCGGACTGGGCGGATACTGCTACGGCAGAGTGACCCCATCGGCTGTCCCCGCGGGGACTACAAATGCCGACAAGGGTGATTGTTCCGACAAAAAAGCCCCCTCAGGGGCAGAAAAGGAGATTAAGGTATGATTTTCCTGTATCTTTTCCTGACGTTCTTCGAGATTGGGCTGTTCGGCTTTGGCGGCGGCTACGGCATGTTGTCGCTCATCCAGCACGAGACGGTGGAGCACTGGCACTGGCTGTCGTCGGCCGAGTTCACGGACATCGTAGCCATCTCGCAGATGACCCCCGGCCCCATCGGCATCAACTCGGCTACCTACTGCGGCTACACGGCCATCAAGAATGCCGGCTACTCCATGCACGTGGCCATTCTGGGCTCGGCCACAGCCACCTTTGCGCTGGTGCTTCCGTCGCTGATACTGATGGTGCTCATCAGCCGTATGTTCATGAAGTACATGAAGACCCACGCCGTGCAGTCCATCTTCACCGGACTGCGGCCGGCGGTGGTCGGACTGCTGGCCGCCGCCACCCTGCTGCTGATGACGCCCGAGAACTTCTCCACGCCCGGCGACAGCGCCTGGCAGTTCGGCGTCAGCTGCTTCCTGTTTCTGGCCTCCTTCTACGGCGTGCTGGTGGTGAAGATTAACCCCATCCGCATGATTGTCTACAGCGCCCTTGCCGGACTGGTTCTCCTCTACGAATAAAAAAACGCTCCCTGCATGGGAGCGTTTATATTCAACACATATTCTTAATGATTAGAGGGCGAACTTGTAGCCCAGAGAAATGGTGAACAGCGAATGACGGCTGTCCCCAGTCTTCATAGCCTTCGTGGCATAGATGTTGTAACGAGCATCCAAAACGAAGCTCTGATACTCATAAGACAGGCCAACGGGGATGGCGAACTGGAAAGACTTGACACCATCCTCAATCTTTTCGTTAGAGTCAATATCCACCTTATTACCGTTGTTGGTGGCAGTGCCCTTCAGAGCCATCTTCTTGGATACACAGAAGCCGGGCTGGATACCGGCCTTCACGGCAAGACCCTTGACGATGTAGTAGTTGGCCAGAATGGGGATGTTGAGGTAGTCAAGCTTCAGGGTCTGGTCGCCAGTGAAAGCCACATTGCCAAACACGGGAATGTTAACAGTTGCATTACCGCTCTGCTTCACACCCTGCATAGAGTAGAGCAGGCCGGCAGTAATACCGAAGTTCTCGGCTACGCCATACTCGCCCTCAACACCGGCGGCAACACCTACGCGCATTTTTGAGTTATCTGCCTTGGTCATAGAAGCCAGATTCAGACCGACCATGGGTTTCAGAGTAAACTGACCAACCTCGTTCTGTGCAAATGCGCCAATGCTCATGAGCATCATGGCTGCAATCATCATCATCTTTTTCATAAATAGTTTCCTTTCTTTCGTTTAAAGTGAATAATTTGTTTTGATGCAGCAAAGGTAGGAACTTTTTGAATACGAAGCAAGCATTTCTCACGAAAAATATCGTGTGTACGTGCACATTCTTAATTTATGTCAATTCCAGAGCGCACATAAAAGCCGACATTGCATAAAAAAGCCCCACTCCCCAGGAGAGAAGCAGGGCAGAAAAAATCGTACTATTCGTTTAAATATCGAACTTGTAGCCGACGGTTATTTGGAATACGCTGTTGCGCTGACTGCCGTTGCCCTTATTCGTCTTGCTCAAACCCAGGTTGTAACGAGCGTCAAAGACGAAATCCTTGTACTCGTACGAAGCGCCAAAAGGAATAGACAGTTCTATGGTCTGGCACGAACTTGTCACCGTTGTGGTATTGTTGCCCGAATGCGATTTGGCAGAAGCGATGATACCAGGCTGGAGACCAACCTTCAGAGCAAAATTCTTCGTAACATAGAAGTTAGCCAGCAAAGGAATATTGATTTCCAACAGCGAGAAAGAGTTGTCTCCTTCGAGCTCGCAACCCTGCATTGACAGCATAAGTCCACCCGACAGACCTACGAGATCACTCAATTGATACATTGCATCAGCACCACCGGCCATACCGAACTTGATGCTATTGCCATTCACGTCGCCAGCAAGATTAGCCAAGTTGAAACCTACCTTCGGGATAATCGAAATGGAACCCACACGATGCTGAGCACTAATCGAAACAGCCATACACATGGCAACTGCCAACATAATAATCTTCTTCATAATCTTAATTTTTTTAATGAATAATTATTGTGAACTAAAACCATCTAAGCAGTTATACATTTGCAAATATAAAACATTATTTTGGAAAATGCAAACATTTTTAAGAAAAAGTTGCGTCTTAGGCGATTATTATCCAAAAATGCACGTTAACTGCCTGAAAATCCCGTCAGTAGCCACAAACTATTTGTGCTTCTTGTAGTACGCCACGGCCCGGCGAATGTTCTCCTGGACGGCTTTTGACGTGAAGGTGGCCCCCGTGACGGCGTCAACGTCCTGAACCGTACCCTTCTTGACATTCATCTGCTCGTACTTGGGCAGCATGTCCTTCTTCACCTTCGCCACATACTTGGGCCCCTCCTGACTCTTCAGCGGAACCACCTTGACAATCTTGTTCTTCCTGATATACACCTCGACGGGCGTCGGGCCGTTATATCCCTCCACATCTGCGGCCAGCGTCGTCGTGTTGACGACGTACGTGCCGTCCTTCTCCTTGCGCATGACGTCCTGAGCGCTGGCAGTGACCATTGCCACTGCCAGCATCAAGACGGTAAATATAGTTTTCTTCATTGCTGTTTTCTTTCTTTTCCTTTCCTCCCTCGAAACTTCGGGGTTCCGATATTCTGACGTGTCGATATTTCGAGGCATCGAGACATCAAAGTTTTGAAATCCCGACGCCTCGAAGTCTCGACACCTTATTTATATAATGGCCCGAAGTTCTGGCAGGCCCTGTAGTCGGCGCCCTCCTTGTCCATGCCGAACGCATTCCAGGCAGCAGGACGGAAGATGTCCTTGTCCTCGATGTTGTGCATACAAACCGGAATGCGCAGCATGGCGCAGAGCGTGATGAGGTCGGCACCCACGTGCCCGTAGCAGATGGCCCCGTGGTTGGCTCCCCAGTTGTTCATGACCGAGTAGACGTCCTTGAAGGCATCCTTCGTCTCGTCCAGACGGGGTACGAACCACGTCGTAGGCCACGTGGGGTCGGTACGCTTGTCCAGCGTGTCGTTCACCTCCTGAGGCAGCTCTACCGTCCATCCCTCAGCCAGCTGCAGCACCGGGCCCAGTCCGGCCACGAGGTTCAGGCGCAGCATCGTCATGGGCATACCGCCACGGGTGAGGAAGTGCGAGCTGTAGCCACCGCCACGGAAGTAGTCACGGTCGGCAGGCATCCAGTTGGTAGCCTTCAGGCAGCCCTCCATGTCCTGCTGAGTCAGTTCCCAGTGGTGCTTCATCGTGGGCTTGCCGTCCTTGTCCGTCTCGGCACCAGTAGCATCCAGCGTGGTAGCGCCGCTGTTAATCAGATGGATGAAACCGCCGGCCGCGCCGCCCTCTGGCTTCCAGCCCGTCACGCGCTCCACAGCCTCAGGGCTCCAGTAGGTACGGATGTCAGAGAACATGACACCCTTGTTGGTCAGCAGGTGACCGAAGAGCATCGACAGACCGTTCAGTGAGTCGTTCTCGGTAGCCAGGGTGTAAGCCTCGCGCGGTCCGTTCCAGTCGAACGACGTACACATCATGGACTCAGGGAAGTCAAAGTTGGGCTTATAGTCCGTCCACTGACGCTGTCCCTGCACACCGGCAGCAATAGCGTTGTGGCCGATAGCCTCTTCCTTGTAACCCATCTCCAGCAACTTCTCCGAGCCCTGCATCAGGTCGCGGATAATCATCATCGTCTTGACCGTGAACTCCCAGTCTTCGTCCTTCTCCTGACGGTTCTTGCCCTTGCCCTTGCCGTTGAAGGTGGTCATGGGCGTGCCGGGGAACAGCGGACGGTCCTCGTTGTAGTCGTGGCCCTCCTGGGGCTTGCAGTATTTCTCGACCCACTGCATAGCCTTGGCGAACTCCTCCTTGTCGTAGATGCCGAAGTCAACACGGCGCAGAATCTCGACCAGCGAGACATACTCCGTACGCATACCCAGATACTGCTGCATGAAGTCCGCATTGACAATAGAGCCGGCAATACCCATACAGGTGTTGCCCAGCGAGAGGTACGACTTGCCGCGCATCGTTGCCACAGCCTGAGCTGCACGGGCAAAGCGCAGTATCTTCTCTGCCACATCGGCTGGGATGCTGTTGTCATTCAGGTCCTGCACGTCGTGACCATAGATGCCGTATGCAGGCAAGCCCTTCTGGGCATGAGCGGCCAGCACAGCGGCCAGATAGACAGCACCCGGGCGCTCCGTTCCGTTGAAGCCCCAGACAGCCTTCGGGTAGTAGGGATTCATGTCCATCGTCTCCGAGCCGTAACACCAACACGAGGTGACGGTGATGGTAGAGCCCACGCCTTCGCGCTCGAACTGTTCGGCACAGGCAGCACTCTCACCCACACGCCCGATGGTAGTGTTAGAGATGACACACTCCACTGGGCTGCCATCGCCATTCTTCAGGTTCGACTCAATCAGTTGCTTCACGGCCTTAGCCAGACTCATCGTCTTCTCTTCCAGGCCCTCACGGATACCTCCCTGTCGTCCATCAATGGTCGGACGGATACCAATCTTTGGATAGTTCTGTTTCATTGTCTCAGTATATTATAGTTGTTTTATATTAAGACGAACACCTCTCGTGATTGTCACCAAAATACATTGGTAACAATCACGAGAGGGCAAATTTTTTATGGATTGTAATGCGGAACTTTGCACCGCTTTGCTCTTATTCCCTTTTTCTGATGAATTAATGGTATAAAAAGTTGTGCCTTTCACAAATTTTCCGTATCTTAGCAGAAAAGTTTAATTGCAGGTCGTGAAATGTACATTGCAGGACGTGCAATATAGATTGCAAGACGTGAAAAGAAAAAAAGAGATTAGTAATATGGCAAATTATGTAATCAAGGAAATGCCTACAGGTATGGGCAACGGAAGTGAGGGAAAGGCATTCCCCAAGATGCAGGTCTATACGGAGTTCGACTACAACAAGGTGGTTGAGCTAATCCACACCTATTCGCCAGCCTTCAGTCAGGCTACCGTTCGTGGTGTACTCGACACGCTGGCAGTTGTTATGAAGTCGTATCTGCCTATGGGACATACCATGAAAATCGACAATCTCGGCGTATTCTCGCTGTCGCTTGAATTTGCTGATAACGAGGCGGATAGCACGAATTCACAGACTACACAAGAGCCTGCGTCCAAGAAGAAATACCATCATGTGAGGGTCAAGGGCGTCAACTTCAAAGTCGATAAGAAAATGGTGGACGACATCAACCAGGAGAACTCCTTCGAGCGCACAACTGCCAACCCCACTTCTCCCTCTCCGTACTCCCTCGAAGAGCGTCTGCAACGTGCCCTTAGCCATATCGACAAACACGGCTTCATCACCCTTCAGGAATACGCCAACCTCAACAGCCTCAGCTATAGCACCGCTTCCAGGGAACTCGCCAAGCTCGTCCTCGATTCCCACTCAGGCATCAAGGCTAAAGGCGCCGGCTCCCATAAGGTCTGGGTCAGGAGGTGATGAAAGTGAAAGTCACCACATTATTCATTTTCTTATTCGGGACTTGAGAAGCAGTTCCCTATTTCCATACCCTTCAATATAACCATTCTTTATGACAAATCGGTTAATGGGTACTGCCCTATAATGGGTGGTGTCCACATCCAAGATATAGACATTATGTGACTCCTTTCTATATACGCCCCAACAATACGTTTGAGAATAGTGTTCACCCTTATAATACATACCGAATGTCGAGTCGTTCTTATTGATTGTCAGCGAAATAGAGCTATCGTTTGCTTCGAATGCATAGTCTATATGTTCACTTTTCCAGTGGATACACGAAGATTGGCAAGCGGCGAAGTTGACTGCGAAGAACATCAGAAACGAATTGATGAAGAACACGATACACCAACGTTCTTTATTCAAAAAGAACAGAACAATGCTAATAACAAGGTTTATGAATGCGATTAGGAAAGAAAAAAATAATGTGGTAAGTCCGTCTTGGTGACTGGGCGAAGAAAAATACATTAGAATGAGAAACACCGAATCTATGATGGCAATTATCAACATAGGGCGCTTAAGATGTATTGTTGTAGATTCAAACACTTTCATGATGTTTTTCGTCATATCCTAACTGCATTTCTGCCTGCAAAAATACGAATTATTTTTGAATGAGCGAATAAAATATTGAAAAATGTTGTATCTTTGCCAGGGTAAAAACTATGGACAGGGCGACATTTGAAAGGCAGAAAGCATTTGCGGGCGAAAAGAAACCATCGATGCAACGACGCTGTGTGGATCATGACTACACGGAGCGACGGATGTATATGGTCACTATGGTGACAGAGGAGCGGAAACCGCTCTTCGGCAAGGTGGCGGGACGAAGCGAGGCCGTGGAGCCGTCAGCTGAGGTGCCGCATATCGAGCTGTCACCGTTGGGGAAGGTGCTGCTGGGTGTTAAGCAGGCTTGTAACCAGGCGTTTCGCGATGTGATTGTGTTTCTAATTTGTTATTTCTTTCCCTTCAAAACCAGCGTCAATAGGAAACCCACCAGGAAGATGACCGTTGTGCCAAGCACAATAGCCAGGTAGGGATGCAGGTGGGGACCAGGCAGGTTCCACATGGCTGCCAGCGAAATCCAGCCAATGACGACGATGCCACAGACACAGCCTGTCAAAGCAGCCCAGCGGTTGATTCTCTGAGGAATACAACCCAGCAGGAACAGTCCCAGCATACCACCAGAGAAGATGCTAGACAGCGTCCACCAGGCATCGATGATGCTTTCTACCGACAGCATGGCGATGGCCACCAAAGCTCCCAACATACCCACACCAAAACTCGACAGGCGCACGATGGCCAATTCCAACTTCTGGTGGCGGTGGTGGTCCTGAGGGTCGTGATGGCGCAACTTGTCAGTCATGTTGCGGGCCTTCAGGAAGAACGGACGCACATAGTCCGTCAAAATGATGGTAGCAGCCGAGGTCACGGACGTCGAAACTGTCGACATGCCAGCAGCAAAGATACTGGCTATCAGCAAGCCACGTAAGCCGACTGGCAGCCCGTTGACAATGAAATAGGGAAACACGTAGTCGGGCTTCGCCGCAATGTCAGCAGGCAACGGAGCCACACCAGCCTCGTAGTAGCTGTAGAGTGCACTTCCGATGAGGAAGAACAGTGCCGAGACAGGAATGAACAGATAGCCTCCGAACAGGGCCGAGAACTTGGCATCCTTGTCTGTCTTGGCTGCATGATAGCGTTGCACGTAGTTCTGGTCGATACCATAGTTCTGCAAGTTAATGAATATACCATAAATCAGACACACCCAGAAGGTCGAGGTGGTCAGGTCATCCGTAAAAGCTCCCAGCGAGAACTTGTTACCCATCGGACTGTTCGCTGCCAGTTCAAAGGTCTGCATCGGTCCCTCCGGCATGGAGAACATCAGAATGCCCAGACACAACAAGGCACCACCTATTAATATAATACCTTGTATGGCATCTGCCCAGATGACAGCCTTCAGGCCACCCATCATGGAGTAGACAATAATGCCGATAGAGGTCAGGATGATGACCGTATGGAGGTCCCACCCCATCAGAATATACATCGGCACAGCCAGCAGATAGAGTATCGACCCCATGCGGGCTATCTGCGTCAGCAAGTAACAGGCAGAAGCATAGAGACGCGCCCACGCGCCGAACTTCTCTTCCAAGAAGGTGTAGGCCGACACCGAACCACTATGGCGGTAGAACGGCACAAAATACTTAGCAGCAAAATAACTGGCAATGGGTATCGAGAGCGAGAACACAAAGGCATTCCAGTCGGCAGCAAATGCCTTTCCCGGATAGCCAATGTACGATATGCTCGACACATAGGTGGCAAAGATGCTCATACCCACCACCCAGCCGGGAATGGAGTGCCCAGCAGAAGTAAACTCGTCAGCCGACGAGCCCTTCTTGAAGAACGAGCAGCCAAATACCACTACGCCCAGCGTGAAGACGAGGAAGATAACGAAATCTATCAGATGCATAGCTTACCGTCTTTGATAGGCAACGCGTTGAGGGCTTCTTGTATCCGGGCTCGCTCAGGAGCCTCGAACTTGTAGAACGGAGAGGCTACAAAGTCGTCGTTGATGATGCCCAGAATTGACAGCGCACACTTCAAACCTTTCAGATAACTGGAACCATGCTTGCCGACAGTATAGATAGAGGTAGAAATCTGCATGATCAGCTGTTGCAACTTCAACACCGTCTCCATGTCGCGTTTTTTGGCAGCGTTATACATGCCCACATAAAGTTCGGGGAACATGTTGGCACCACCATTGATACCTCCCTGAGCACCCAGCAGCACACACTCGCCCGTAATCTCCTCAGGACCAACGAGCATGGCAAAATCCTTGCGGTGCTGCATCTTATACATCACCGACTGGAAGTAGACGGCATTGGCTGAAGAGTCCTTAAAGCCCACCACCTGAGGATTCTTGGCAATGCGGGCAACGGTGTCGGGAGCAAAACTCACCTTCACGTGGCTCGGCATATTATAGAGGAATACAGGCAGAGGCAACTGGGGTACCAGCTCTTCGTAGAACTGAGCCAACTCGGGCTGACCTGTTGCAAAATAGTAAGGGGGAGCCGATACGACACCATCAGCACCACAGTCGGCAGCCACTTTAGCCAGCTTGATGCTTTCTACGATGGAGGTATCCGTGATGCAGGCCAGCAGGGGCAGACGACCGCGATTAATGCGACACGATTCCTTAATCATCTGCTTGCGCACATCGTAGGACAGACTCTGTTCCTCACCTGTCGTGCCTAATACGAACAAACCGTGAACACCACCCTGGATGAGGTGCTCTATCAGGCGTTCCAGACTTTCTACGTCCAGTGTCTCGTTATCTACTAAAGGGGTTACCAGTGGCGGAATAATACCACTTAAAGGGGTTTTGAAATTGGGTGTCATAGCTATGTTATTTGTTATTATTTTAGACGATTTCATCGGACTGTTGTCATCATTTCTTCTGTCAGCGAGTGGCGTCCTGCACCGACAACCTGTTCGCGTCCGGAATAAGGCATCCTGACCTTGACCGACCGACCTTGGGGGATATCCACATCCAGCAAGAAGTGCTTTCCGTCACGGCGCCAGGATGCCTTGACGCCGTTAGACTCACCTCGGCACCACCTCAGGTCACCCAACGGATGGGGAGCAATCACCGTTTGCCCATTGTTTCGCCAAAGGCCAAGGATATAAGGTACCAGTAGATTGTTCAGATGTCCCATCATAAAATGGTTCATCGAGGCTCCGTGCTCTGGATTCCATTGTTCTGTCAGTGTGGTATGTCCCAACTTAATCTGGTAACCATAGCCAGGCACATCGTAGTGGTTCAGCATCTTGTAGAGCAACTCCTGCTGTCCGTTATGGACGAGGGCGTTGAACAGGTATCGGTTGCCTACATCACCCGTTGTCAGACGGTCACCATGCTGGTGGATGTCATCTATTAAGCGCTGTAACACACCTTCTCGATGTCCTTTTGGGATGAGATCCATCTCCAAAGCAATAGCCTGCGCACACTGTGAGCCTGTTGCAAACGTATAACTCTCAGGATGGTAGAACTCGCGGATGAATGCAGCCTTGATGCTGTCAGCACGGGGTTCCCGCATCTGCTTGTTCCAGTAGTAGTAATGGGCTGTCGATACCAGCGGCATAGGGGTATTCTGCGCAAATCCTGCGCGTCCAGGGCCGTAGTCGTACCAGTCGCCCAAACCCTGTTTTAATATGTAACAAGAATCCTGTGTATGCAAATAGTCCACATAGCGTTTCATCGCCTTTCGATAGCTGTTGACGAGTTTGTCGTCACCATAATACTCCTGATACAGGAATGGCAGCGCAACCAACGCCCCGCCCCATTCAGGCGACTCTAAGAACGGCGGTGCCCACGACCCCTCAAAGACGCACAGGTTGGGAGCAATCTCAGGCACGGCACCATTGTCAAACTGTGCGTCGCTGATGTTCTGCAGCGTCTGCTCGATGAAGCTACGACAGTCATAGTTGGCCACAAGTCCTTCGCCGTTCAACCAGTCCTGCTCCAGCCAGCCTAACTTCTCACGATGCGGGCAGTCCGTCCAAACAGATTGCCAGTTGGAACGGATAGCACGGTCTATCAGGCGATAAGCATCGTTAAACAGCTGATTGGAGCACTCAAATGAACCCGTCTTCTGCGCTGAGTTGTAGACAAAGCACGACTCAACTTTCTTCAGCACCTCCAGATTCCCCTCCACCTGTAGGTAGCGGTAGCCATAGTATGAGAAACGCGGATGCCAGGTCTCGGAGGATTCTTCTCCTCCCCGAAGGGTATATATATAATAATGTGGCCTGCCCGTCTGACGCTGGTTGACAAGCCCATCTTTCGTCAGTGTCTCGCCAGGAATGAGCTTCAGTTGCTGCCCCGCCTTGCCACAAACAGTGATTTCAGGGAAACCGCTGAGATTCTGACCCATATCCAGTACAAGGACAGAATCCTTACGGATGGTGTCCTTCACGCCAAAGCGCTCCATGATTTTTACAGGTTCGGCTATCTGCTTGCGCAATGTACCGCGCGGAGCCTCTTGAATGACAACAGGCTTCCAGCATCCATTGCTGCCTGAGGGGCTTGGGGAAGTCTCCAACCGTGCATCGTAGTCCTCGCCACCATAAATGCTGTTGAACGTAATGGGCGACAATGCCCACTGCCACGAATGATCGCTAACCACCTCGTCGGAAGAACCGTCTACGTATTCCACATGCAGTCGGAACAGCAATGTAGGAGGACCGAAAGCAATCTTCATCTTTGCATAGCGCTTGCCTTGTTCGTTGTAGAATCCGTTACCCAGAAGAACACGAATGTGGAGAAGAGTATAGGAAGAAGGGAGAAGAGAGGTGACATCGTACGTGTTGTAGAACACCGATTTGTCATAGTCGCTCCACAACGGGGCAAACTCGGCATCACCGACTTTTTGGCCGTTCAGTGTCAGTTCGTAAAAGCCGAGGCCGCAGATGTTGACTGTAGCCCGCTTGACACCTTTGCGTAACGTTACGTCGCGCTGGATGTATATACTGCGGTCAGACAACGGGTGAACAGCAGCCCAGGCATCCTTGACGGCAGTTTCCTTCAGTTTCGCCCCTGTGAAGTTGCGTCCATCGGGCAGTCGCGCTTCCTGCTGAGTCATGGCACCTATCCACTGAGCAGCACCAAAATCGCTTTGTGCTATACCTAACGATACGTGGCAGACGGCAAATAGCAAGCCTAACAACTGTCGTTTCATAGTGCATCAGGGATTATGAGGCGTCCAATATCTGAGCGCTGACCCTTCAAATGACCATCGACATAGATACGAAGTCCCTTTCCGACATGATAACGTGAGCCGTCACGATCGTAGACGATAGTCAATGTGTGGCCGTGATAGCGCACATTGTCCAGACAAAAGTAAGACCATTTCCCCTCTGGCAATAGTGGATTGACCTCAATGCCCTGGTTGGCATGAGGACGCAAGCCGCAAAGGCCCGTAATGATGAGGTCGTTGAAGGTTGAGTGGTTGTAGTAGCGCGAACGCTCCTGATCGCCCTTCAGCCAATAGCCTGTAGTTTCGTCCAGATACTCCCCAATATAGGGTTTCCCACGCATGTGCTGGCTCTGCATATATTTCTCCATCTCGGCATAGAAGAGAGAGTCCGGCTTGAGCGTAGACTTAGTTTGTAAGAGATTGCTGCAGCGTGGGTAGTCGTTGGCATAATTGGCCAGGGCTGTCAGAGTCTGCGAGGTGGCAAAAGGCCATACGGCACCGTCCCACTCACACTTGCCCACGCCGTGGGTACGGAATTGTGGGTGGCGACGCTCAGCAGTGGTTTGCCCATAGGGAGCCGAGAAGCCCTGAGGGTCGGCAGCCTGAAGCCAAGCGACACCATATCTCGGATCGTCCTTGGCCATGTGGGTGTACCATGGCATGAAACCAATGGCCTCACGGACATTGGCGCTGGAGTCAACACGATGGGTCTCGAAGAAGGTATGCTGAACGTTCCACAGCTTGGCGTGTACCTTCTCCTGCAAATCGGCAGCCTTGTCAAAGTAGGTTTTGGCCTTGGCAGCATCACCTGCCAGCTTGGCAATATTTCCGATAGCCTGGGCATTGCCATACATATAACTGTTGATGCTGGGGCGCAGGTATTTCTTCTTGCGTCCGCCAGAGATGGTTTCCTCCATCGCATCCTGTACGTCAGCCTGCCAATAGAGTCCTCCCTCACGGGTGTGGGTGGTCTCCCAGTGGTTGTATTCCCACTCCAGCGAGGGCAGCATGGAGACTATCCAGTCCTTGCGACCATCGACCAGATAGCGTTGCCACAGGGAATGGGCTATCCACGACGAGTAATTGCAGAGTTTCTTCATTGGCTGACCGTTATTCCCCTTGTACCAAGTGTTCATAGCCTGATCCAGATAGACAGGGTTACGGAGCCAGCGCGACTCATGGATATGATGACCTACACCTGACGAGATGAGGTTATATTGGTCAGCATACGAGCGTGGCACCAGAAATTCGGTCATGGCATAACCGACGGGCGTCTGCTTGATATGCTTGCGCAGCGTCCACCAGCGGAAGTACCAGAGTTCCTCGAAGTCCTTGTTAGAGCACTCGAAGAGGGGAACGTTCTCCGTCATCCATTGCCAACTGTCTTTGTTGGGAATGGCCTGCTGGATGCCCTCGGGCTCCATCGTATTGAAGTAGTCAACGTAGTGCTTGTAGTCATCATAACGCAGGATGGCTGCCATACTGTTCTCATCGGTGCTTGCCGTACGGAAGCGAGCAATGGCAAAGGTAGCCTCCGAATCACGCTCGCCCGCCTTTGGCAGCACGCCGTCCCAGTCGGCAGGGGTATCAATATCGGGGAAGGTGCGCCGGGCACCCGTGCGGAACATCACACGCTCGATGCTCTCGACTGGAGCAAAGAACATACGTTGGCCTGCCTTCTTGTCATTGACATAAACCTCTATCAGGCGTCGACTGACACTGAGAACTGCCTTCATGTGATAAACCGTATTGGCTTCATATTTGCCTAAGCCTCCATAGCGTGCACCACCTTTGCAACGCATCAGGCCCTCATCCGTCAATTCAATGCGCGAGCAGGCCGTACCATGGGCATCGAGGAACTCTATCTGCAGCAAGCCCGTATTGTTTTGTCCTGCGCGAAGGTCGAACTCTGCCACTAATTCCTTCGTGGCAGGAATCTTGCGTTCCACACGAGCATAGTCGAAGGAATCGCCGTCCTTCAGTGTCAGCCAGCCGTCTTGCAGGCTCACAGGAGCATATACCGGTGAATAGAGGTTCCAGTTGGCCAGTTGTGCCAGTTCTGACACACTGAACTCAGTGCCGTCAGCATGGCTATGCGCCTCCGTCTGAACAGGCACAGGGATATGGGCCACCCACATGTCTTCCTTGTTCATGGAATAGGCAACCCAGAGGTCGGAGTCACGAGGCACACCGTTACCCTCCTGGATGCCACGCACATACTGTGGGCCATACGACTTGTAGTTGCCACCATAGCGCATGGGGGGCACCTCGCCCTGAACCAAGTTGAGGGTTGTATACTCCAAACCGTCCTTCGAAAGACTGATGCCCAGTGGCCAGCGGTATTCCGAAGGGTTATAGATGGTGGCATAGGTACCGTCCGAAAGGCGCTGGCCCCAGATTTTGGCATTGCTGTTGACGAAACCCTGAGCTCGATTGACGGGCTGTGCCCATGTCTGCCCACCATCGTCGCTAATGCTGGTCAGCGCATGTTTCCAAAGTGACACCAGACGTCCGTCGGGCAACGTATAATCGCAATAGGCTTTATATTCCTTATGCAACGGGATGAGTGGGTCGTTGCGGTCGGCCTCTTCCACCCATTGCATACGATAACGCGGGTTAGCGAGAATCTCCTCACAGGCCCGACGGGTGGCCTTGTCGGCCTTGGTATAATAAGGGAATGCTGTCTTATAGGATTTGTAGGTATGATTCAGGTAGATGAAATAGATGGGGCCGAAGGTGCCGTCCTTCTTCACCTCGCGAACGACTCGTCCTAAACCGTTGCCATCGTTGGGATCGTCCTTTTTGTCGAAGGCTACCCCGTAGTTGCCGATGGCAAAGAGCTGCCCTGACTTAGAGACATACCACCCCACTCGCTGGTGCATGATGGCTGTTAGGTCATGGGCTTTCTCGGGGCGGTTAGGTTTCTGGAAACCTTCAGGAACCTTTATCTCGGGGAACAGGATTTCAGGCTCCGTCCATGTGTAGCCGTCCACTGAAGTCTGAAGCATGGTGCGCGAAGGGGGCACATGCTCATCCTTGGGGTCGCAGAGGTAGTGCACATAGAAACGGTTACTCCAGTAGGCCATCATAGGCTGATGGTTGTACGTCCAACCGTCGTTGTCGGCATGGGTGGGATATTCGCGATTGGCACGCAGTATCTGGATATTGTGCACACCGACCACAGGCGACAAGCCTCCGTCATGCCGCTCTGGATTGCTGAGCGTAGTACCGGTATAGTGGACGCGGTCGTTGGCATGTAACAGGTTATAGACCACACGCTCGTCAGCCTTGAAGATGGTACCATGCTTGTGCAGTACGGGAACACGAACCTGCTTGGAGACATCCTCGAACTTCACAAAGTCCTTGGTATAGTGGGCCCCAAAGTCCTTCAGTTCATAGCGGTCGTAATAGATGAGCCAGCCGCCATCGACCTTTGCTGTCGTGGGCCCTTCCATCATCTTGCCGGTGAAAGGTTCTGAGGCCTTTGACCAAGGACCATAGGGCGACTTGGCATAGGCCACCTTGATATCGCGCTCTGGGCGGGTATTATCCTTGAGTACCATCACATAGTCACGCTTGCCACGTTTGACCAGCGTTGCGTCAATGCATGAGAAACCAGGATCTATCATCAACTTGGTGGGGGCAAAGGTTTTGAAATCCTTCGTTGTGGTATAGTACAGCCGATGGTTGTTCTTGTGTTCTTCCTGCCCGTCAGGGAACTTGCCCGGTATGCACGAGGCCCAGATGATGACAGCCTGCCGGCGTTCGTCGTCCCAGAAGAGTTCTGGCGCCCACACATTGACGGTCGAGGTATCAGTCATCACCTCGATGAAACGCTGATCGCTCCAATGCTTTAAGTCCTTGGAACAAGCATAGCCGAAGCCACGGTCACCACGCCAGGAACTGGTCCATACCAGATGAAACATACCATCGGGAGTACGGATGATGCTAGGGTCACGCATGACACGCTGTTTGCCCACTTCTGGTTTCAACCACGTACCGGGAATAGAGTCCCAGTGCCACCCATCATAGCTGTAGATAAATCTCAGGCCGTCGGTTGCCGGCTCATGGAAGGAGGTGGATACATATACTTCACGCTGGGCTGACAGTGACAATATGCTCGTCAGCATGAGGAATAAGAAACAAAAACGTTTTGCCATGTTACATACATTATTTGTTATTAGACGAAATGTTTGGCGGTTTGTAACTAAATCACTACCTTTGTCGACCCATAGAACAAAAATAACAATAAACATGAAACGACTGACAACTATCATTCTTGCCTTGGGTCTGACCATGACCATGCAGGCTCAAAACCGTTCTAACGGTTATCCTATCACACAAGTTCCGTTCACCGCTGTAAAGGTTACTCCCAACACATTCTGGGGAGACCGCATTCATGCAGCCCGTGAGGTCACCATCCCCCTGGCTTTCCAGAAATGTGAGGAGACGCACCGTTACGAAAACTTCAACATGGCGGCCTATACCCTGCAGCACCCAGGACACGAGGGGCTGAAGACGCCAAAGTGGGACGTGTCTAAGTTCATGGGATTCTCGTTTGACGATACTGACGTCTACAAGACCATCGAGGGTGCCAGCTATGTATTGCAAACCTATCCAGACAAGAAACTGACTGCCTATATAGACTCTGTGCTGGACATTGTCGCTGCTGCCCAGGAGCCTGACGGCTATCTCTATACCGCCCGTACCATTAACCCTGAACATCCGCACCATTGGTCTGGCAAGAAGCGCTGGGAGACTGAGGACTTCCTCAGCCATGAGTTGTACAACCTGGGCCACATGGTCGATGCTGCCTGTGCACACTATCAGGCTACAGGAAGTGACAAGTTCCTGAATATTGCCAAGCGCTATGCCGACTGTGTAGTCCGCGAGGTTGGTGCCCGTGAGGGACAAGCCTGCATCGTGCCTGGACACCAGATTGCCGAGATGGCTCTGGCTCGTCTGTTTGTACTGACTGGCGAGCAGAAGTATCTGGACGAGGCTAAATTCCTGCTGGACTACCGCGGAAAGACTGGTCGCCGCGACCTCTACTCACAGAGTGACAAACCCGTCACAGAGCAGAAGGAAGCCTGGGGACATGCCGTCCGTGCAGGCTATATGTATGCCGGCATGGCTGACGTAGCAGCCCTGACAGGCGACCAAAACTACCTGAAGGCCATTGATGCCATCTACCAGAACATCGTATCCAAGAAGTACTATATTACAGGCGGAGTGGGTGCCCGTCATGCCGGCGAGGCTTTTGGTGCCGACTACGAACTGCCCAACCTGACCTCATACAACGAGACCTGTGCAGCCATCTCGATGGTGTATCTGTTCCACCGTATGTTCCTCCTTCACGGCGATGCAAAGTATATTGACTGCATGGAGCGCACCTTGTATAACGGTGTCATCAGCGGCATGTCGGTAGACGGAGGCCGTTTCTTCTACCCCAACCCACTGTCGAGCGACGGCAAGTATGCCTTCAATGCCGACAACACGGTGGAGCGCCAGCCGTGGTTTGGCTGTGCCTGCTGTCCGTCAAACCTCTGCCGCTTCATTCCCTCGTTCCCTGGCTATATGTATGCCGTCAAGGACCGCAAGGTCTATGTCAACCTGTTTGCAGGCAATACGGCAACCATCCAGGTAGGCGGAAAGAACGTCATTCTGGAACAAGTCACCAACTACCCTTGGGATGGCGACATCACCATCAAGGTGGTACAGAACAAGGCCAAGGATTTTGCCCTGATGATCCGTATTCCCGGATGGGCTACCGGACGGCCTGTTCCCTCAGACCTCTATCGCTATAGCGACGACGTGCTGCCCGCAGTACGTTGCACCGTCAACGGCCGCAATGTGGACGTCAAGACCGAAAAGGGCTATCTGACTATTGACAGCAAATGGAGAAAGGGAGATGTCGTACAATTGCATTTCGACATGCCGGTCCGTACCGTTCAGGCCAATGGACACGTGGCCGATGATCGTGGCCGCATAGCTGTAGAGCGCGGACCACTGGTTTATTGTGCCGAAGGTGCTGACAATGCCGGTTTCAACATCTTTAACTTCCTAATGCCTCGCCAACCTCGCTTCACCATTGCAGACCGTCAGATTGCCGGAAAGCGTGACGTGACATTCAATGTCACAGCCATCACCGTCAACGGACAGGCTGTTGACACGGATGACCAAGGCAAGGTAGTGACCAAGGATGCCACACTGACCATGGTGCCCTACTACGCATGGAACCACCGTGGTCCAGGACTCATGGAAGTCTGGATGCCACAGAGCATCAGTGCCCTGGGCAACTACTAATATTTCTGACTCTTGATAAACTCTAATATGGAACGGTTAAACTCGTTTGGCCGTTCCATATTCAGCATATGGCCACAGTCTTCGATAACGACAAAGCGGCCATCTTTCGTGTATTTCAGTTCGGCAGGCTGACTGCGCTTTCCCTTGAGTTCATTGGCTCCACGAATGCAGAGCACGGGCACATCAACCTGGCCTCGCTGTTTGAGACGTGCCCAGGCTTCCCGACCATAGAACAAGCGTACTTCTTTATGTAACGGCTGCCAAGCCGACCAGGCTTGTACCATCTGAGTCAACGGCTTTCGCATCCGTTCGCGTTGACTGCCACCACTGGACATCAGCTGCTCTATCCATTCCGACTTCATCTGACTGACACCTTTTGTCTTCAATGCTGCTATCTCGCTGTCTCGCTTTGCACTTTCAGCCGAGTCCATCGGTTCACTGGGGCCTTTCGAACTCCGAATTCCTCCACTGGCCAAAGTACAGGTCAGCATCCGGTCAGGATACATCGCCAACATGTCACCAGCCACAAAAGCACCCATCGAGAGTCCTACCACATGTGCCCTCTGAATATGTAGAGAATCCATCAGCGTCACGACATCATCCACATGACAGAACTGTAAGTCTTCACGCTGCTCGCTGGAACGTCCATAGCCACGAAAGTCCAACCGTATCAGCCGAAAATGTCTGGAAAGCGGTTTCCATTGTTCGTCCCACATGTGGCCATCCAGAGAATGGCCATGTAACAAGAGCATCGGTTCCCCCTTACCCCGTTCTTCATAATAAAGGCTGCCACCGCCCGTCGTGGCCACCCTCCCGCTATATGTCGAAGCACATCCCGACAACAGCAAAGCAACGCTGAATATCCAAAAATTCTTCATTCCGCGTGCAAATATACGAAATAATTCGTAACTTTGCAAACCGAAAACAAAACTATAGAAGAAAATGCAAGTTATCAATTTCGCAGAACAGAACAGCATCATCAACCACTACATGGCTGAGTTGCGCGACAAGAACTATCAGAAAAACCGCCTCACCTTCCGCCACAACGTGGAGCGCATCGGCGAGATGATGGCCTTCGAGCTGTCGAAGACCTTGGAGTATAAACCCAAGACCATCAAGACCCCGCTGGGCCAGCTGGACATCCCGCTCACGAAGCAGGAGGACATAGTCGTTGCCACCGTGCTGCGTGCCGGACTGCCCTTCCACCAGGGGTTCCTCAACGTCTTTGACGGTGCCGACAATGCCTTTGTGTCGGCTTATCGTATGTACATCAACCGCGAACATACGGAAGTGGGCGTCCATACAGAGTACATCGCCACACCTAGCGTGAAAGGCAAGACGCTGCTCATCGTAGACCCAATGTTGGCTACGGGCGGCAGTCTGGCTGCTGCCATCGAGGCACTGATGGAGGCTGGCAAGCCGAAGAAGATTCACGTCTGCTGTGTCATTGCGGCTCCCGAGGGTATCGAGGTGGTCAAGGAGGCGCTGCCTGAGGACAGTACCATCTGGTGTGCCGCCATCGACGAGGGCATGAACGAGCAAAAGTACATCATACCCGGCTTCGGCGACTGTGGCGACCTGTGCTTCGGCGAGAAGCTACAAAGCTTCCGCAAAATCGCCGACAAAGAAACAAAAAAGAAGGGCCTCTGACAAGACCCTTCTTTTTTACCTTTTTATTACTTCACCTCCCAAATGTCGTTGGTCTCGAGCAGCTCGGCAAAGTTGTGGTACTTCT